>JAUXFS010000137.1 GCA_030622775.1 Rhodospirillales bacterium
CCTAATACCGGTAGAGATCCGATTTGAACGGGCCGTTCCGCGGGACGCCGATATAGTCCGCCTGTTTTTGACTGAGTTGGGTCAGCTTCATCCCGAGCTTGCCGAGGTGCAGCCGCGCCACTTTCTCGTCCAGATGCTTCGGCAGGACATAGACGTCCTTGCCGTACTGATCGCCCTTGGCCCAGAGCTCGATCTGCGCCAGCACCTGGTTGGTGAAGCTGGCCGACATCACGAAGCTCGGATGGCCGGTGGCGTTGCCCAGGTTGAGGAGCCGCCCCTCCGAGAGCAGGATCATGCGCTTGCCGTCGGCGAACTCGATCATGTCGACCTGGGGCTTGATATTGGTCCATTTGAGATTCTTGAGGCTGGCGACCTGAATCTCGTTGTCGAAGTGGCCGATATTGCCGACGATCGCCATGTCCTTGAACCGGCGCATGTGCTCGATGGTCATCACGTCGACGTTGCCGGTGGCGGTGATGATGATGTCGGCGTAGGGCGCCGCGTCCTCGAGGGTGACGACCTCGAACCCGTCCATCGCCGCCTGCAGCGCGCAGATCGGATCGACCTCGGTGACCTGCACCAGCGCGCCGGCGCCGCGCAACGATTGCGCCGAACCCTTGCCGACGTCGCCGTAGCCGCAAATTACGGCTCTCTTTCCCGCGAGCATCACGTCGGTTGCGCGGCGGATGCCGTCGACGAGGCTTTCGCGGCAGCCGTACTTGTTGTCGAACTTGGATTTGGTGACCGAGTCGTTGACGTTGATCGCCGGGAACGGCAGCCGGCCCTCTTCCTTGAGTTGGTAGAGCCGGTGAACGCCGGTGGTCGTCTCCTCGGTGACGCCGCGGATCGTCTCCCTCATCTTGGTGAACCAGCCCGGGGAGGCGGCCATCCGCTTGTTGATCCGCGCGAACATGACCTCCTCTTCCTCCGAGCCGGGATTGGAGAGCACGTCCTCGCCGTCCTCGGCGCGGGCGCCAAGAATAATATAAAGGGTCGCGTCGCCGCCGTCGTCGAGGATCATGTTGGCGCAACCGCCGTCCGGCCAGTCGAAGATGCTGTCCGCGTATTCCCAGTATTCCTCCAGTGACTCGCCCTTGACGGCAAAGACGGGGATGGCGCGCTGGGCGATCGCGGCCGCGGCGTGATCCTGGGTCGAGAAGATGTTGCACGACGCCCAACGAACCTCGGCGCCGAGCACCTGCAGGGTTTCGATCAGCACCGCGGTCTGGATCGTCATGTGCAGCGATCCGGCGATCCGCGCCCCCTTCAGCGGCTTTTGCGGACCGTATTCGTCGCGGCACGCCATCAGGCCCGGCATCTCGGTCTCGGCGATGTCGATTTCCTTACGGCCCCAATCCGCCAGCGAAAGATCCTTGACCTTGCAATCGGCGAACGCTTCGCCGGGGTTGTTAGCTAATGCGGTCATCTGCTGTGCCTTTTTCCTTGATCATTTGGTGATTTCCCACGTGGGTCGTCGCGGCCGGTCAGGCTCTCGAGGCTCTTGGAGAGGCTTCCGGCGCGCCAGCCGGACTCCGCGACGAACCGCCGATCAACCACCGACAACGGCCTGCGCCAAGGAGGCGGCGCGAAGGAGGCGGCGTCACGGATCCCACCGATGACCCGAATGCCTGTCGGCTCCGAGCCACCCTCAATGCCGGTGGCGACCATACTTCCGGTTGGTGTCGCGGGCAACCTGTCTTCGTCGACGGCCCGCCCCATACCAACGGCCCGCGGGAGTTGAATATCCGCGTCAGTCCTTGGCGACGAACACCTTGCAGTTGGAATGACCGTCGTTGAAGAAGTGGTAGGTGACCCCGGGGCGCGCCAGGCCCATGGGATCGCGCAGGTTCCAGCCCAGCTTGGCGAAGCCGACGGTGCCTTGTCCTCGTTCGCCGGTGAAGCCGATGTGATGGCGCTGATCGTGGATCTGGTTGAACTGCGAGCGGCGGCAGGCGTCGCTGAGATTGGCGTCGAGGTGGCCGACATGCCAGAGCGGCCTCTTCGATTTGGCGTAGCGACCGGCATCGGCGCTATTGCCGGCGACGGTGATCACCGCCACGACTACCGCTACGACTACCGCCACGGCGGCCTTTGCCGCCGCGCTCCCGCCACCGGTCCTTCCGGATTTTCTGGATTTCATCGGCGCTCTTTTTGCGTGTGTTCAGCGAGCACCATACCACCAAACCCGCGAAAACGCCACACCGCGTCGTGGGCTGGAACCGAGGGCGGGGATAGATTAGTTTCGCGGGATGGATTGGCGATTTCGAGACGTTTTCGAAAACATCCGGGGGCCGGGCGGTCGGGGCGCGACGGGCGCGCTGCTGCTGGCGGCGTGGCTGTTGGCGTCGAGTTGGGCCGGGGCCGCCTACGTTTCCTACCTGCGGTCGTACGGCGACTGGAGCGTCTCCTGCGCCCTGGACGAGCCGACACGTTACCGATGGTGCACCCTGCGGGCGCCGCCTCCGGAGCTCTTCGATCGGCGCAGCGAGGTTGCGGTCGGCGAGCCGGGCGACGGCGCTTTCATGGTGACCGTCCGGGTCGGCGGTGTCGTCCGCGAGGGCGCGCCCCTGTACCTGCGGATCGACGCCAATCCGCCCCATCGTGGCGAGCCCAACCGTTTCGGCGAGGCCGGCTGGCGTGGGGCCGAGGCGGCGGCCCTCGTCGGCGAACTCGAAGGCGGCAGGCACATGGTTCTCCGCTCCTACCCGGGCCAAGGCGCCCCGCCTCGCGACGAGAACTATTCGCTCGCGGGGTTTGGCGAAGCGCTCGCCGACTACCGGGCGAGGCTGCGCGACCGCGGCCCGTTCACGGGGGAGTGATTGGACGCCGGGTCGCGCGGCGAACCATTATCCAAAATGGGAGGTGCGCGATGAGAGCAATCGGAACCTTTGCCGCCGTGTTGCTGGCCCTGACCATCGCGGCGCCTTTCGATGCCGCCGGCGATGGCGGCGAGGACGAGCTGAAGAAGGTCCCGCGGGAGGCGAACTCGGACTATCAGCTCGGAAAGGCGGCCGTCGAGGCGAAGGACTACCAGCGGGCGATCGACCACATGACCAAGGTCGTCGCTACCGCGCCCGACAACGCCAACGCCTTGAACTACCTCGGCTACAGCCATCGCAAGCTCGGCCATCTCGACGAGTCCCTGGTTTGGTACCAAAAGGCGCTGGCGGCCAACCCCAACCATCGGGGCGCCAACGAGTACCTGGGCGAGCTATACCTGCGGATGGGCGACCTGCCGAAGGCGGAGGAGCGCCTGAAGAAGCTGGACGACCTGTGCTTTTTCGGCTGCGAGGAGTACGACGACCTCAAGGAGGCGGTCGCCGAGTACAAGGCGGCGCAGGCGTCCTCGGCGAAGCCCCAATGATCCGACCGGCTCTTACCCGCAGGCGTCTGGTGGCGTCGGCGCTGTCGATGGCGACGGTTGGCGCCGCCGGGCCGGCGGTGGCCGCCCTGTTGGCGACGCCGCGGCAGACCACGGGACCGTTCTATCCGTTGACCAAGCCGCTCGACTCGGACGCCGACCTGGTCGTGGTGGCCGGGCGGCCCGGGCCGGCGAAGGGGACCGTCACCCACGTGATCGGGCGCGTCCTCGACCCCGGGGGACGGCCGGTTGCCGACGCCCGTGTGGAAATCTGGCAGTGCGACGCCCTCGGCGCCTATCATCATCCGCGCGACGGTGGCGGCCGCGATCCCAACTTCCAGGGCTATGGCCGGATGGACGCCGGCGACGACGGCGCCTACCGCTTCCGCACCATCCGCCCGGTGCCCTATCCCGGCCGCACCCCGCACATCCACTTCGCGGTGACGGCGCGCGGATTTCCGACCCTGACGACCCAGATGTACGTCGCCGGCGACCCCCGCAACGAGCGCGACTTCGTGCTTTCGCGGATCGCCGATCCACGCGCCCGCGCCAGCGTCATCGTCCCCCTCGAGCCGGCGCCGGACGTGGAGGCGGCGTCCCTGCTCGGGGTTTTCGACATCGTCCTCGGCGCCGGCTGAGCGGCGGCTGCGGCGGTCGTTCCGCCGAAGCCCGAATTCTCGGTCGACATCCGCGCCGGATGCCTCGAAAATGCGTGCCCCGGGACACGGCCCGGGACACGGCAGGACGTAGGGAAGGGCGGACGGGTGAAGCGAAGAACACGCAGGACATTGATGTTTGCCGTCGGCGCCGGGTTTCTGGCCCTGCTGCCGATCGTCGGCAGCCTCGCCTACACCTACCGCTCGGCGATCGACCGGGCCGAGGCCAAGGTCGAGGAGGTCGCTCGGCAGGTTGCCGAGCATGTCCACGGGGTGTTGTGGTCCGCCGAAGGCGCCTTGGCCGATCTCGCCTATTTCGCGCGGGCGGGGTGCACCCCCGATCTGATCCGGGAATTCCGCAACAAGGCCGCCGCCCTCTACGCCATGCGCGGTTTCGGCTATGTCGACGCCGACGGTTACCTGACCTGCACCTCGTTCGGAAAGCTGGCGCCGCCGGTCAAGATCCGCGACCTGGAGGTGACCATCAAGCCGGAAGGGTCGCTTGTCTGGTTTACGCCGCCGGTCGCGACCGAATTCACCCCGGGGGTGTCGATCGTCGCCTTGCACAATCTTCGCGACGGCAGCTTGATCGATGTGCTGTTTCCGCCCGAGCTCCTGCTCAGCACGCTTCCGCCCGACGTCCTCGGCGACGACGGCTTCGTGCGGGTGACCATGCTGGGAATAGAGCTGTCGGCGCTCGGGACGCGCCCGCTGTCGGCCGAGGATACCCTTTCGGCGACCACGGACGTCGGTCTGTTCGACGCGCAAGTCACCGCGACGGCGACCCGTTCGTGGGCGCTGAGCGGCTGGCGGCAGAACCTGACGGTGAACGGCATCGTCGGCATCTTCGCCGGGCTGGTGCTGGTGGGCGGGGTCGCCCATCTCGCCGGCCGGCGGTCGTCGATCACCGACGAGTTGAAGGACGCCGTCGCCAACCAGGAGTTCGAGGTCCACTACCAGCCGGTCATCGATCTCCGGGACGACCGTTGCGTCGGCGCCGAGGCGCTGATCCGCTGGCGCCATCCGGAGCGCGGGCTGGTGCCGCCCGATCTGTTCATCGCCCTCGCCGAGGAGACCGGCGCGATCATTCCGATGACCCGGTGGATCATGCGCCAGGTGGGCGAGGACATGGGGGAGCTGTTGCGGGCCGATGGCGGTTTTCACATCGCCATCAATCTCGCTCCCGCCCATTTCACCAGCCTCGACGTCGTCGCCGACGCCCAGGAGGCGGCCAAGGCGCACGATATCGACCCGGCCCAACTGCTGTTCGAAGTGACCGAGCGGGGGCTCGTCGACGACCAGGGCTGTCGAGACGTGATCGACGCCCTGGGCGAACTCGGCTCGGAGGTGGCGATCGACGACTTCGGCACCGGCTATTCCAGCCTCGCCTACGTCGAGAAGTTCAAGTTGGACTACCTCAAGATCGACAAGGCGTTCGTCTCGACGATCGGCACCGAGGCGGCTTCGGCGGGTCTCTCCGCGATCATCATCGACATGGCGAGGCAACTGGGTCTCCGGATCATCGCCGAGGGGGTGGAGACCGAGGCGCAGATGACCTACCTGCGCGACCACGGCGTCACCAACGCCCAAGGCTACTACTTCGCCAAGCCCCTACCCGCCGCCGACTTCCTCGATTTCGCCCGGCGCTACAACGCCAAAGGCGACTGAACCGGACCCGGATGCATCGCGGTTCCCGTATAATCCGGGGACATGTACACGTATAATCCGGGGACATGTACATTATCTCAAGCCGATTCTGAAAATGCGATACGAACTTCACGGCCCTGCTTATCTATTCCTTGGCTTCGGGGCGGGCTTGTGACGTCGGAAGGGCTGGTCCATACCTGAGTCACGCGGCCGGGGCGGTCGGAAGCCCCGGAACGGCGGGGGCGCTGGCGGGGCGAATTACGGGCGGGAGGGGGCGCGTCGGCGTGTC
>JAUXFS010000438.1 GCA_030622775.1 Rhodospirillales bacterium
GATCGTCACCCTCGACGATGCCACCAGCGAGATCTACGCGGCGTCCTTCGTCGAGGAGGAAGGGACGATGTCGAGCTTGCGGGCGCTGTCAACGGCGAAGTAAATTTCCCTTGAATCGGCGACTTAAAATTCCCCGGTTTTGGTGTTTCGGCGATCGGCCGGTATTGGATCAGGCTTGGTCCTTTCTGGGTCTTCCGCGCCGTCTCTTTGGCGAGTTCTGCGCGAGGTTTTGAGGCGGCGCGAGGGTTTCCGGAAGGAGGTTCTGGTGGGCGCGGAGGCGGTAGCTGTTTCCTTCGATATGGATGACGACGGCGTGGTGGAGCAGCCTGTCGAGGAGTGCGGCGGCGACCACGTTGTCGCCGAAGATCTGGCCCCATTCCTTGAAGCTTCGGTTTGAGGTGAGGATGACGGCGCCCTTTTCGTATCTCGCATTGACCAGCTGGAAGAACAAGTTGGCGCCGTTCTGGGTGAGCGGCAAATAGCCGATCTCGTCGACGATGAGCAGGGCGTTGCGGGTGAGGAAGCGGATGCGGTTTTGCAAGGCGCCCTCCCGCTCGGCCTTTTCCAGCGAGGCGACGATTTCGGCCAGGTTACCGAAGTAGACGCTTTTGCCGGCCTTGACGGCCGCGACGCCAAGCGCGGTGGCGAGGTGGGTCTTGCCGGTGCCCGGCGGGCCGAGGAAGTGGACCGTCTCCTTGCGCTCGATGAAGTCGAGACCGGCCAGCGCCAGGACCCTTTCGCGCTCCAGGGACGGCTGGAAGGCGAAGTCGTAATCGGCGAGGGTCTTGATCCGGGTCAGCCGGGCGGTCATCAGTCCCATCTTGATGCGCCGGGTTTCGCGAGTCTCGAACTCCTCGGCGAGCAGGGACTGCACCGCTTCCAGGCCGGATAGCTCGCCCTGTTCCAAGCGCCGGACGACGTCATCAAAGGCCTCGAGGGCGCGGGGCATCTTGAGCCCGACGAGCAGGCGCCGCACCTTGTCGGGGGTGGTCTGGGGCAACGGGGTCATGGCGCCGCCCTCCCGTCGGTGGCCCCACTGGCGGCGATAACCCGGGCGGCTTCGTCGTAGACCGACAGGGGCCGTTGCCAGACCGCGTCACCGGGGCCGGCCAGGACGTGGGCGACACCCCTTGGGTTCGCTCTATCGCGCCGCCGGTGGCCGGGCAGCACGGAGCGTTGGTTGCGGCCCGCCAGCACCGGATGTTCGGCGACCAGGATAGTGTTCTCGAAGATCCGCACCACGTCGGCCAGCACGTGAACCTCGATGGCGCGCTTGCGGGTGCCGTCGGGAACGGAATAGAGGTTACCGTCCACCGACACCATGCCGTCCTTGGTGATGCGGCGTTCGAACTTGAGCACGGAACGGAAGGGATGGACGGGCAAGGCCTGGAGGTGCGGCTTCTCCTCGGCGAAGGCTTCGCTGACCACCCGGTTGGTGGTGCCGTGCACCCGGGCGTTGGCCACCATCTCCAGCCATTGGTCCAACTGCCGGTTCATGTCGTCGATATCGCGGAAGGTCCTCCCCAGGAAGAAGTCCTGGCGGATGTAGCGATACGGCCGTTCCACCTTGCCCTTGGTTTTGGCCCGGTAGGGTCGGCAGGCCTTGGCCACGAAGCCGTAATGGCCGGCCAGATCCAGCAGGGTTTTGTTGAAGATCAGCTGGCCGTCTTCGTCCTCGCCGATCACGGCGGTCTTCATGCGGTCGTAAAGGACCTCCCCGGGCACGCCGTCGAACCCCTCGAAGGCCGCCATGTGGCAGCGGATCACTGCGTCCAGGGTCTGGCGGAAAACGAAGCGGGCGAACAGAGTACGGCTGTGCCCCAGAACCATGGAGAACAGCCACACCACGCGGGCCGTCTCCGGCTCATCGGCGAAGGTGGTCTGGAAATAGGCGAAGTCCATCTGGGCCTGCTTGCCCGGCGCCGTCTCGAAGCGCAACTCGAAAACCGGTGGGAACGACGGGCGGACCGAACGGACAAAGTCCTTCACCGTGGTCAGACCGCCCATATAGCCCATCTCCCGGACCTCGCGGAACAGCCGTGCCGCCGAAAGCTCCGGATAGGCCTTCAATTTACCCCGGATGTAGTCCGCGTAAGCATCGAGAGCGCTGCCGCGCGGCGCCCGGGGGCCGTAGACGGGTGGTTCCAGGCCGCTGTTCAGATACTTGCGCACAGTCTTCGGATCATGTCCCGTGCGCCGCGCGATCGCCAGGATCGACAACCCCTGGCGCTTCAAATCGTGGATCATCATGACATCCCTTCCCCTCAACACGCCGCCGCCTCCCGATCCGTTACCACGGATCAAAAACGACGGGACGCGCCGGTTCAAAACAAGGGGGAAATCAAACCGCCGACCCGTACCGGGGGGCATGCCCCCCGGTACGGCTCACACAGCGGAAAAACCTCGCCCCTCACGCTCAGGGTGGGGAAATTTACTTCGCCCATAATCAGGGAGTTTTACGTTGCCGGTGACACGACCCCCGGTCGGTATAGAGCGAACAGAACAGCCCGTGTTCGGCGATCACCCGGTGAAGCGCCCGCAAGCTCGACATCGTCCCTTCCTCCTCGACGAAGGACGCCGCGTAGATCTCGCTGGTGGCATCGTCGAGGGTGACGATCAGATCCCAGATCCGGCCGGCAACCCACTCGTGGGTCGAGCCGTCCTGGTGCAGCATCATCCCCACCATCGGCCGCCGCGGACGCTTGCGCCGGTGCGCCCCGCGGCGCGGCGCCGGCGTCACCCGGCCATGGGCCTGCAAGGTCAGCCGCAGCCAGTTGTAGCTGAGCCGAAAACCATGCTCGCAAACCAACTTCTCGTGGAAATGCTTCGTCCTGAAACCCTCGTAAACCGTATCAAACAGCTCCAGCACCCGCACCACCTCGTCCACCGGCGCGCGTCTCGCCGAAACCCTGCCCAGGCGCCGGTCATAGAGGCCGTCCCCACCCTCCGCCTCGAAACGGTCCCGCCACCGCCGGAACGTCCGCTCCGACATCCCCAGGATCTCCGCCGCTTCCTCCTGGCTCAACACAGCACGGCACGTCCGCTCATAAACCTCCTCGAACTTCATCAAACGTAGTCCCTGTA
>JAUXFS010000371.1 GCA_030622775.1 Rhodospirillales bacterium
AAGGATGACTCCGTCGCCGTGCGGTGTCCACGGATCCTTACGCTCCCCGACGCGTAGAACAGAGGGCACTGATCGCCAACGGGTTCCCGATGTCGTCCCCGTACGGGGGTAAAATTCCTCTATTGGGGTGCTAATTCGGTGGTATTATCTCCAAAAAGACACAAACTTGTCACATACGTCATCGATCGGCGGGTCGTAGGGTAGGGGCGCTGTCACCGGAACAGGCGCTGCCGTCGCCGAGTTCAGAACGGTAGGGCAAGGACTTGTCGATTGGGCAGACGCTGAATATGGACCGGGCCGCGGCCGAAACCCGAGTAGCAACCTCGGATCCGCGGGTGAGGGCCGAGTTGCTCGACCTGATATATGCCGCCACACCCATGGTTCAGGCGGCCAACGTGGTCAACGCGACGCTCCTCGCCGTCGTGATCGGGCAGGTCGTCGGAGGGGCCGAGGTTCTCGTCTGGTACGCGCTGATGCTGGCGTTGGCGGCGGTCCGTGCGGTCGCCTGGCTGAAATATCGGCGCGACGAGGATCGAGTCGGCCGGCTCGGACAATGGGCCTTCGTCGCCGTCGCCGGTTCGGGAGCGAGCGGTTTGCTGTGGGGTGCGGCCGGCGCTCTGTTCTTTGTTCCCGATTCCCCTCTGCACTATGCGCTGCTGGTGTTCGTTCTCGGCGGGATGGGCGCCGGAGCCGTAGCCGCACTGGCGCCTCACCCGCCCGCGCTGGTTGCCTATCTTTTTCCGTCCCTGCTTCCACTTTGCTTTCGCCTTGTTTCGACTGGCGAAATGGCGCACCTCGCAATGGCCAGCATGGTGCTGATGTACGTCATCGCTGTGTTCATCGTCGGCCGCCGGGCTCATGCCTGGCTTGCACAGTCCTTGGTTTTGCGAGTCGAGAATAGCGAGCTTCTGCGTACACTTGAGAAGCGCGTGGAGGAGCGCACCGACAAACTGCGCGAGGTGAATGCCCGGCTCCACCACGACATCGCCGAGCGCGAGCGGGCCGAACGGGCGCTGCATGTAAGTGAGCAGCGGTTCAAGGATTTCGCCGCTTCCGCTTCGGACTGGTTCTGGGAAATGGGACCGGACCTCCGCATCATCTGGGTATCCGATCAGATCAGGGAAATCCTGGGAATATCGCCTGAAGACATGATCGGGAAAAAACGGAACGAAATCGCCGCGGCCGAGGCGAGCGACGAGCAATGGACGCTTCATCTCCGCGACTTGCGGGATCACCGGCCGTTCAAGGATTTTCGTTATCGGATCAGGGACGCCAACGGTGAAACGCTTCATGTGAGCGCAAGCGGAGTTCCGGTTTTCGGAGAGAACCGGGAATTTCTCGGCTATCGGGGCACGGGCGCCAATATCACCGAGCGAATGCGGGCAAAGGAGGCGCTGTCCGACGAAAAGGAACGGGCCCAGGTCACGCTTCATTCCATCGGAGACGCGGTGATCACCACGGACGCCAAAGGGGTCGTCGAATACCTGAACCCGATCGCGGAAACGCTGACCGGCTGGACGAACGACGAGGCGCGGGGGCTTCCCCTCGACACGGTGTTCCGCATCATCGAGGAGGACAGCCGGGAACCGGCGCCGGATCCCGTCGCTCGCTGCCTCGACGGAGGGAAGATCGTCGGGTTGGCGAATCACTCGGTGTTGATCGATCGCAGCGGACGGGAATATGCGATAGAGGACACGGCGGCGCCGATCCTCAACAGCAAGGGGCAGGTGCTCGGCGCCGTCCTGGTGTTTCACGACGTCAGCGAGACGCGGCGAATGGCGCGCCAGATGGAGCATGACGCCGCTCACGACCCGCTCACCGGACTGATCAACAGGCGCGAGTTCGAGAGACGGCTGGAGCACACGGTGATGAGTGCGAAACAGCACGGCTCGTATCACGTGCTCTGCTATCTCGACCTGGACCAGTTCAAGCTGATCAACGATACCGCCGGTCACGCGGCGGGCGACGAGCTGTTGAAGCGGGTGCGAGGATTGCTGGCCGGCAAGTTTCGGGAGCGGGACACACTCGCCAGGCTGGGCGGCGACGAATTCGGTCTGCTGCTCGCCAACTGCCGATTGCCGGAGGCTCTCGGAATCTGTGACATCGTCGTCGCCACCTTCCGCAACTACCGTTTCAAATGGCAGGGACGAAGCTTTCAGATCGGGGCGAGCATCGGTCTGGTGGCGGTGAACGCCCATGCCGAGAGCGCGGCCCAACTTCTGAGCCAAGCCGACGTCGCCTGCTACACCGCCAAGGAACTCGGGCGCAATCAAGTCCACGTTTACCAAAAGGAAGGGGCCGAGCCGTCTCGCCGCCACAGCGAGATCATCCTCGCATCGGGCCTCCAGGACGCGTTGGAGCAGAACCGGTTTCTTCTCTACTGCCAGCCGATCGTGGACCTGTCGGGGGACGGTGGCGCTCCTCTCCGCTTCGAGTTGCTGCTGCGGTTGCGGGACGGCGGCAACCTCGTCCTGCCGCACGCGTTCATTCCCGCCGCCGAACGCTACGGTCTGATGGTGACCATCGATCGCTGGGTCGTCCGCCAGGCGTTTCGGAGCTGCGCGCGGATTTTCGGCGCCGACCCGAACGTGGAGATCGCGATCAACCTGTCCGGAAACTCGCTCGGCGACGATTCCCTCCTGGATTTCCTGACCGAGCAGTTCGCCGGCTCCGCCGTTTCACCGCGCCAGGTCTGCTTCGAAATCACCGAGACGGCCGCCATCCGCAACCTCGGCAAGGCGGCCGGCTTCCTGATGGAAATCAAGAAGATGGGCTGTCGGTTCGCCCTCGACGATTTCGGCGCGGGCTTGTCGTCCTTCACCTACCTGAAAACCTTTCCCGCCGACTACCTGAAGATCGACGGAAGCTTCGTCCGTGACATGGCCGACAGCGCCATCGACGAGGCGATGGTCGTCGCCATCAACGAAGTCGGCCATACCCTCGGCATGAAGACGATCGCCGAAAGCGTCGAATCCGAGATCGTGGTCGAGCGCCTCGCGAAGCTGGGGGTTGACTGGGCGCAAGGATACGCCCTCGGCGTACCGGTGCCGTTCGACGAAACGGTAAACGCCGCGCGCGTTCATTAGCCGATCCGTCGGGCTCTTCGCCGTGGCGGACCGGGGGCGGGCTCGGCTACCGCGTGCCGCCGATCGGGCTGAACGGCGCTGGGATCAGGATCTTGTTCTCCTGGTGGACGACCAGCGGGCGGACCTTGGCGATGTAGGCTTTCCAGCCCTCGTCCTGAAAGAGCAGGGTGCGGCGTTTGGTTCTGTCCTCGGAGTCGTCGTACCCCCACATGTGGACGACCTGGTTCTGGGTGCCGATCTCGCAGAAGAAGTAGCCGAGGATGCTTTTCTGGATCGCCATTCCTTCCTGTTCGTAGAGGCTCAGATACTCGGGAACCTTGCCCACGTGCATGGTGTAGATGCGTTGTTCGACGATCATTGGAACCTCCTTTTGTCTTTGGTTTG
>JAUXFS010000254.1 GCA_030622775.1 Rhodospirillales bacterium
GACGGAAGCTGAACCACTCCGGGTGCTCGGTGATCCACGGATGGTCGGGCGCGCACTGGATGGCGAAATCGAGCGCGACCTCCATGCCCTGGGCGTGACACGCGCGCACGAAGCGGCGGAAGTCTTCGATCGTCCCCAGGTCCGGATGGACCGCCTTGTGACCGCCCTCGGCGGAACCGATGGCGTAGGGGCTGCCCGGGTCGTCGGGACCGGCGGTCAGGGTGTTGTCGGGGCCCTTGCGATGGGCGCGCCCAATCGGGTGGATCGGCACGAAATAAACGACGTCGAAGCCCATCGCCTTGATTTCGGGAAGCCGCTCCTCGCAGTCGTAGAAGGTGGCGCTTTCCCCGGGCTCGGTGCCCTGCGAGCGGTGGAACATCTCGTACCAGGCGGCGAAGCGGGCCTCGACGCGGTCGACGAAGACCTCCAACTCCCGGTCGTAACGAACGGCGCCGCTGCGGTCCGGCCATCGTCCCATCGCCGCGCGCAGACTGGCGTCGAGCATCAGCTCCGCCCGGACCGCGTCGTCCGCGCCGTCGAACGCTCTCAATACGGTGCTCATGCGATCGGCATCGCTGCCGTTGGCGCGGCCGGCGGCGGCGGCGATCAGCGCCTCGCCTTCGAGCAACTCCACCGACACGACCTGCTTGGCCTCGAGTTTCTTCTCGAGTTCGTCACACCATGATTCGTAAGCGTCCGTCCACGCCTCCACGGTGTAGATGTAGGAGGTATTGTCCCCCAACTCGACGCTGCCCGACCATCGGTCGAGACCGGGGTTGACGTACGCCATCGGCACCTCGCGCCATTCGGACTCGTCCTTGCGGCGAACGAGAACGACCGCGGAGAGCATGTCGTGACCGTCGCGAAAGATGTCGGCCGACACCTCGAGGAAGTCACCCACCTCGCGCTTGACGGGGTAGCGGCCGCCATCCAGTTCCGGCCAGACGTTCTGAATGACGATCGGTCGGCTGCTCAGACCCGCGGAGAGCGCGCTGTTCGAGGATTCCGCATTTGGCCGGGATTGTCCGGTGTCGTCGGCTGTCATGTTCTTTCCCCCGCTTCGCCTATTATTTCAGCAAGTTACTTGTTGACGAACACCCTGACCTCTCCGGGCTCCAGGGCGACCTCGGAACCGGCGGCAAAGGCCCCTCCCTCGTTGCCGGGTGTGATCTCGCGTCCCTCTCGGATATCCGGTTCCAGTCCCTTCACCCGGACGCTTCCGGAAGAGTCCTGGTCGGTGTTGATCAGGGTGACGGCCCACGGCTTTCCCCGCATCGCCCGCCGCAGCAGGCATACGATGCGGCTATTCTCGAACGGGATCAACCGTTGCGGGCCTTCCTCGTTCAACACCGGTGCCGAAGCCTTCATCCGGTTGACCTCGCCGATGTAACCGGAAAGATCGAAAGCCGGCTCCTCCCAGTCCTCGGGACGGGTTTCGACCACGTGCAGGTTGCGGCGAAAGCCAAACTCGTAACCGATTGGAATCATCACCGCGCTGGAGAACACGGCGGCGAACAGATAGGCCTGCCGGTAACGCCGCTCGACATCATCGACGGCGGTGACGCCTTCGGCGGCGAGATCGGCGGCGAGCCGCGGGGTGTCGTGGGTTTCCGGGAACGAGACCGAGCCCGCGATCGAGCGAAACTGCTCGTACTGCTCGAGCAGCCAGCTCTGCCGGAAGTCCCACCATTTGGAGCTGTTGAACAGGTAGTCGAAGCCCGCCGAACGCAGAGCCTCCACCTCCTCCAGCATGCCGCCCAGGTTCTCCGCCGCGAACACGGCGTCGGCGCCGACCTTGCGACCGGCCCGGATCAACTTCCGCCAGACCACCTTCGGTACCTTGTAGGCGGCGTCGCAGCGAAACCCGCGGGTGCCGAGGCCGACGTAATGCTGGATCACCTCGGTGAAGTATTCGATCAGCTCCGCGCGCTCGGGGCGATCGCGGTAATCGATTTCGGCGAGATCGGCCCACACCGTTTTTTCGTGGGTGTCGGGATCGACCGCGAAGGGCGACCGCAGGGACCCGTCCGCCTCGCGCTCGAACCATTCGGGATGCTCTTGGGCCAGGACCGAGTCCTTGGCGGTGTGGTTGACCACCAGGTCCATCATCACCGAGAGCCCGCGCTTTTCGGCGGCGGCGGCGAACCCGGCGATCAGTTCGTCGTTGGAGCGCGTCGAGGCGCCCTCAACGATCGGATTCAGCCGGTAGTAGTCCTTGACCGCGTACAGGCTGCCGGAGAAGCCCGGGTAGTGGAACGGATTGACGAATACCCAGTTGAAACCCATCGCGGCGATCCGGTCGAGGTGGGACTCCCACGTGTCGACGGCGCCGGCCAGCAACGGAAAAAGATTGTAAATTCGGGCTCCCTGGAGCGAATCCTCCACGTATCGAACTCCCTTGCGCGGTGGTGACGAGCTAGCGAACGGTTCGGGCGATCATCCCATCTGGTCGAGCGACCAACCCCTCGTAGGCGGCGAGCGTCTGCTTGGCAACACTCTGCCAACTGTAAATGTCGACAACGCGCTTGCGCCCCGCCTCGCCCATCCGCCGGGACAGCTCGGAATCGGTACCGAGGCGGTTTATCGCCGCCGCCAGCCCTTGCGCGAAGCCGGCCGGATCGCTGGGGTCGTAAGGCGGCTGATCGGACAGCTTGGCATCGACCAGAATGCCCGTTTCGCCATCCACCACCACTTCCGGAATGCCGCCGACGGCGCTGCCGGCAACGGGGGTGCCGCAGGCCATCGCTTCGAGATTGATGATCCCGAACGGCTCATAGACGGACGGACAGCAGAACACGGCGGCGTGGGAATAGAGGGCGATCGTCGTCTCGCGGCTGACCATCTCCGGGATCCAGACGATGCCGGGGCGCCGGCCCCGGAGGTCGGCGACCATGCCTTCCAGTTCCGCCTGCAACTCCGGGGTGTCGGACTCGCCGGCGCAAAGCACGATCTGAAGCTTGGGATCGATGTGCTCGACGGCTTGCAACAGATGGAGAAGCCCCTTTTGCCGGGTCATCCGGCCGACGAACAATACGTACGGCAGTTGGCGATCGATCCCGAACCGGTCGAGGACTTCCGGTTGGTCGACCGCCTTGTACTCCTCCGTGTCGATGCCGTTGGCGATGATCTGGATCCTGTTCGGATCGACGTCGAACAGCCTCAGCACGTCATCGGCGGTGCTCTTCGAGACGGCGATGACTAGGTCGGCCATCTCCAGCGTCGTCTTCTCGACCCAACTGGAAAGCTCGTAACCACGGCCGATCTGCTCGCGTTTCCAGGGCCGCAGGGGCTCCAGCGAATGAACGGTCACCACCAGCGGCAGATCATAGAGAAGCTTGGCGAGAATGCCGCCGAAGTGTGCGTACCAGGTGTGACAATGGACGACGTCGGCGTCGATCCCCTGGCCGTTGAAGGCGAGACACGTGGCGAGCGCCCGCAACGGCGAAACGAATGGCACCGGGCATCCGGAGAACTGCGAGGATTCCATCTTGGTTCCGCGCACCGTCAACTGCCCCTCGACGTAGGCCTGATCGTGAAAACTGCGGACCTCGATCGGCGTCAGTTTGGCCAACTCGCGCGAGAGATACTCCACATGCACGCCGGCGCCACCGTAGATGTGGGGGGGGAACTCGTTGGTGACGAAAAGAACGCGCATGCTTTTGTGCTCCGGGCGGCAGGGGCCGACCGGTGCTTTCTACCCGATGGCGGAATTTCGTCAATCGCTATCGGCGCGGATCGGCGATGCGTCGCCGTCGATCCGCGGCGGCGATCACCGTCCGGTAGTCACCGTCCGGTGCTCGCCGTGTCTTTCCGGAGAGTTAACGGGCGGCGCGCTGGCGCCTGGAGGCCGGCCGGCCGGACCAGGCCGCCGCGGTGTCGGTGGTGACGTTGAGGGTGGACAGCAACGTCCCCGCGGTGGCGAGCACCCGGTAGGAGGCGCGCATCATCTCGGTGTCGGTGTTGACCACCCCGACGTTGGCCTGGAACAACTCGCTGACCACGTCGAGGAGATCGAGCAGCGACCGACGGCCGAGCTCGAACTGCTGGAGATAGGCGGACACCACCTGGGCCGCCGCCTGCGCCCGGGTCTCCGAGATCGGCAGATTTTCGCGGGCGGTCAAAAGGCCGGTATACTCGATCCGCATCTGTTCCTGGACCAACCGCCGGATTTCGGCTTCCCGCTGCCTCGCTTCGCTCATCTGCTCGATGGCGCGACGGTATCGGGCTTGGTCTCCACCACCGCGATACAGATTGAAGTCCATCACCAGCAAAGCCGCGAAAGCGTTATCGTCGCCATCGACACCGTTCATGTCATGACCGCGATGGCCGCGCACGCTGA
>JAUXFS010000213.1 GCA_030622775.1 Rhodospirillales bacterium
ATGACCTGGCTCAGCCCGAGGATGTAGAGCAGCGATTCGGGGATGGTGAAGGTGGCGAGGCCCTCGCCGCCTTGACCGATGATGGCGAAGCCGACGATCACGCTGAACACCAGCATTTGGAACTTGCTCACGTCGAACTGCCCTTCCGTCGTGAACAACTGACCCCAACTCGGTTCGATTGCGGTGCTCGTCGGCCAGCCTTTGTTTCGAACCCATGCCCAATTTTCCGTGGACAGCCGCAGACGGCCCCGTGCGGTCAGCTTGGCCCCGGCGGTTCCCGCGGCGCTGATTCCAAGGAGCAGGAGGATATCGGTGGACAGCTCGCTGAGGGTGCCGAACCGGGCCAGCATGTTCACCAGAATGCCGCCGACGAGGATGGAAAAACCGAACACCTGCAGCGTCGATACGCTGGCGAGGCCGCTGGCGCCGGCGGTGACGTAAACGGGGTCGAAGCCACGCAACCACGAAACCTTGCCCGCCCATTGGCTTTCCTGTTCGGAGCGCTGCCGCGCCCGCCGCTTTCGCATGACATGGACGGCGACCGCGGTGCCGCCGTAGGCGAGGATCAACCATAGGGCCGTCAACGAAAAGGCGAATCCCTTGCTACTCAACCATTCGATACGGTCGAACCCGGCAACAGCGCTCAGCTCTTCGAGCCCGCCCCCTTGCTTGGTTCGCTGGAACAGGCCGACGACCAACCGGGCCTCGCACCAGCGCCAATTGGCGACGGCGGGAATCGCGACGCGGACGACCGTTTGAACGCCCTTGCCGCCGGAGCCGGCCGCTCTCGACAGTGAGACGATCGGCACCCGCTGCGCCTTGACCGTGCCTCCTCCCGACACCGGGACATCGACGATCGGGTTGGACGGGTCCGGCAGGGGGCCGCACGCGCTCTCCGGTCCGTCCCAACCGATCGCGGCGTAGACTTCGTCGACGGGGGCGGAGCCGAAGTCATCGAAGAAGATGATATCGGTGGTATCGCCGGCGGCCTGAACCCAGGTCGCGGGGCTGGCCGACACCGCGGTGCGCTTTTTGCGTACTTCGCGGACGAGCGTGATCAGCGCCCTTGCCCGGCAGTCCGCGTCCCGATTGTCCCACAACTTGTCGAAGGCGCGCGCGACGATCGGAGCCTCCGGATCGTCGATCCAGTCGATGCCGAGATCCACCAGGCTGGGATGACATTTGGCGACGCTGGCGACGGTATCCGCCTTCGCATCCTGAGCAAGGGCATCGCCCGAAGGTTTCCCCGAGACGGCGAGAAAAATCAGCGGCGCGATCGCCCAGGACAACCCTCCCCTTATCCGAAACGACACAGCGAAACCTCCCCCTTCCGAACAACAAATAAACCATGCCTCCGGAACCGGCCCCCATGCTCCTCCATTCGCGGGTCGGATGCAAATGAGTTTCATCCGAACCGATGGCGCGACGATGTGCCACATGGGGTGGACTCCCTGCCTGTGCGATGTGGTTCCTTACCGTGCTGCGTGGCGGCGAATGCCGCCGAGGCGCTCGGGACGAGGTACAGGTCGGCGAGACCGAGCGACTGCCCTCGAATCCGTCGCCCCCCGTTTCTATTCCGGAGAACTGATGCCTGATTTCACGAGCGAAGCATAACTTACGAGTCGGTGCTCCAGCACGACTCATCCTGCTTTCGCTCCATCCCCGGATCAGCGTGCGTCATCCGGAAGGGAGAGGCAGGGATTGTCGGCGTTCCTCCCGCGATTGCTCACGAGAGGCAAGAGTGACCCCAGCACGTTGACTGGGCTGGCAAGCGTATTGCCGACCATTCGGGTGACAGCGCCTGTGGTGTGGACTCTCACCGAGGGGCTTGCCAGCGGACCCTGGATCCTGAAAGGTGTCGCGATTGATACGAGGCGCCGACTCTTGGCGCGCGGATGGACGCCGATATCTACTCTCTCATTTCGGAAATCGATGGCGCCTGCCCCCTCGGCGTGAACATTGTTTGTATCGAGAAGCAGTGTGACGCTTTGAGCCAAACCTTTTTGAACATCAAAGCGCGCAACGAGGCAATTCAGATCGGAATAACCTCTCCGGGCCGTTCGTGAGACCGCCCATCCGAGAGGGCTCGCAACCGTCGCATGCAAAAGGCTGGTGAGAACCTGGCCCTGAGCGATGGCCAGATTGAACTCGCCCTCGAGGGATTCGGCGAGCGACCGCGGTGAGAGGCCGGCTGCCTTCAGGTGAACAATCATGTTCAGTTGCCCGGCCAGCGGGACGGCGACCTCGACCTGTGCCAGGAAATCTTCCAGATCCACGTCATCGGCGACGATATCGAGGCTCACTTCCGGAACCTTGGGCCGCGCGTCCGCGAGAAGGCGCATATCAACGCGACCTCCGACGACGCCGAGGAGCAGGGGATCGACCCTCAGCAAGCCATCGACAAGGTCCAACCGCGCCTCCACCCCATCGATTTCGAGGAGAACGCCTTTCACTTGATCCAGTTGCACTTCGAGATCGAGGTCGAAATCCTTGAGGGCCCCGAAGGCGATCGGCTCCTCGCCGAACAGCCACTTGCGCGCCGGCTTCCCGTCTTCTCCGCCCTTTTTTGCGCCGGTTGCCGAAGTGCCGGGTTCCGGCAGAAGACCCAGGTCGGCCAAGTGGAGGACCGGCGAGTAGAGCTTCGCGCGCAGCGCCGGGCGCTTGCCCACAAGGCTTCCCGTCAGCTCGCCTGAAAAATCGGTCTCTCCCAGGCGGAATCGACCTTCGGCCTGGAAGCGTTCGTCGCTGCCCGCGACCTGGCCCTCGAAGGAGAGGCTGCCGACACGGTCGACCTCCAACCCGAGTTCGCGTCCCAGCTCGGAGACGTCGGGCACCTTCAGCGAGACCTCGAAGCGCAGCCCGTCGTTGCCCGGGATGTCGTCGAACAAGCCCTCGACCGAAAGGGCGAGGAGCTCCGTGTCCTTCAGTTCGGCGCTCAGTGCCTTGATGCCGACGCGTCCATCGGCGTCTGACACGACAAACCGGCCGTGGACTTTGCCGAGAGCCGATTCATCGACCGGCACGTCCGGGCCAAGCAGCGTCGCAGCCGCGATCCGCACATCGCCGCTTAGCTCGATTCGCTTCATGGCGAGAACATCGCCGACCCGGCCGGCGGCATGGAGCACGGGCCTATCCGGAGGGCCTACCCAAACATCGATGGGGGCCAGAGCGAAGAGATCGCCGCGGTCCCTCAGGGTCCCCCGAGCCCGAACCGGGCCAAGTTCCGGAAGGTCCAGCCCGACCAGTTGGACAACGCTTTCGGTGCCGGGCGACCGTGCTTCCACCTCGAAAGCGAGGTCTTTCATTGTCGGTTCCGGTAAAAGCGAAAGGCTGGCGATCTGCCCATTGGCAATCCCGGTCAGACCGTCTGGGCCTTCCACCTCGATCCGGGCTCTGGTGATCGAGAACGTCTCCGGCGAACCTTGGACATCGAAGCGCCCCCGCAGATTTTTGAGCTCGGGCAGGTCGGAGGGCAAGACCTCCGGAAGTATCGTGCTCGACGGTAGGGCAAAGTTGACCGTCACGGCGAGGCCCTCCAGCGCAGCCTCCCGCCTCGGTCGCAGGGTCCCCAAATCGCCCGAAACCTCGACCCATAGCGCGTCCTTCGTGCCAAGGGTGAGCCGGAGATCGTCCAGGCGATAGGTGCCTTCGCTTTGGGATAGCTGCGCCGATACCCTGATCGCTCCAAGCTCCGGCAAGGAGTCCACCAAGTTCGCATCTCGCGATCGCGTATCGGCGGATTCAGACCCCGCTTGGTCGCGGCCGGATTCGGCTCCTCGCAGCAAGTGCTGCAGCAGGTCCTCTGAGGTGCGGCCGTCGACGGCCAGGCCATGTCTGGCCTGATAGGTTTCGATCGCCGCGCGGGTCTTGGGTCCCATGATTCCGTCGAGGGGACCGGGATCTACGTCCGCGGACCGCAGCCTTTGTTGGATCGAGAGGACCAGGTTCTCGCCGGAACTCCCTGGTGCCTCTTCCTTTGAGAGGGATGATGGCGCTCCCAACGGCGCCGGGTCTGACGGTCGTGTAGATGGATCGTCCACGCGGTTCCCGGAAGGTGTCTCGGCCTGCTGGGTCGGCCGCGCAAGGAACGCGATGAGCGGTCGGCTGTGGTCCACGGATGCCGTGATATCGATCAGCGGGTCGAACGCGAAATCGAACCCCTTCGCGGAGAGCTTGGCGAGCCGACCTTCGGCGGTCAGGTGCAATGCCCCGAAAGACGCGGCGTTCATCTCGAGCGCACGGAGCTCGATCCGGCCGTCTTCCCAGGTCAGCTCCGCGGTCGCATCGATGGCGCCCACGTTGGGAAGTCGTGTTCCCAGCGCCTGCTGCAGCAATGCGGCATCAGGCAAGGAAATTGTGGTCGATGCTTGCAGCGCCGTCACCGTGGCACCTTCGCCCAAGAGGGCCAACGCCAGGCCGCCCCGCAGAGAAAGGTCCGCGCCGGATCCGTGCTCGAGGCGCGCGTGCAGGTCCTCCAAGACGGGCGCCTCCAGGTCACCCGTTATCCGGCCGGTCACATCCAGCTGCTCGGCACCGTTCAGGATCTCGCGCAATTCGTCAGGCGGATCGTCCCAAAAGCGCAATGCTTCGGGACCGAGCGCCGCGGTGAACCGCAGGTCCAATCCCTTCCCGTTCGAGAGATCGGACATCGAACCCTCCACGCGCAGCTCCTGGCCCGACTCCTCGACGACCTCGATGGCCAGATCCTCGACGGAAAGAGATGCCAGATCGCCCCGCAATGCGGCCGTCGCCGTGGGGTGGCCTTCCAACGCCAGGTCGCTGTCCCACGTTTCCAGGACCCGGC
>JAUXFS010000149.1 GCA_030622775.1 Rhodospirillales bacterium
AATCCCGCGGCGGCGGCCACGGGATCGTCCGGCCCCCGCCGTCCGGCCAGCACCAACGCGGTCAAACCGTGCGCCGGCCCATGCGCTGGCCCATGCGCAGACTGGCCGCTCGCGATGCTCACGATAGATCCTTCTCGTAGACGCGGTAGGTCTTGTAGGCGCGCCCGCCGAACTTCTCGATCAGCCGCCGGGTTGGCCGATTGTCCTCGAGGATCCACGAGAGTTCGCTCCTCTCGGTGCCGCGGGCACGGTGGGAGACGCGAATCAGATCGAGCACCCCGATCATCAGCGCCGCCGTCAGCGGCGATCCCTGATACTGGCGGCGGACTCCCATCAGCGGCATCCTGGCGCTCTTGGTTCCGCGAACCTTGAGGCGCCAAATCAGTTTCGCCCATCCGAACGGCAGGAGCCGGCCGCCGAGGTCGGCGATGGCCTCATTGACGTTGGGCAGGCTGACGGCCATCGCCACCGGTTTGCCGCCGATTTCGGCGATCGCCACGTCGTCGGCGCGGAGCAGCGGCTTGAGGTTGTTCGCCAGATACCGCATTTCGGGCTCCGAAAATGGCAGGAACCCCCAGTTGCCGGACCAGGCGTCATTGAAAATTTCGACGACCATGGCGAGTTCCGCCCCGAACCGGCTCTTGTCCATCGGTCGAAACCGCAGGTCGTTTTCCGCCTTCGCCTTGTCGACGAACGCGCGGATCGTCGCCGGCGGCTCGGTGGAAAGGTCGTAGGCGTAAGCGATCAGATCCTTGGCCTTGGTGTATCCCTGTTGTTCGAGCCTGTGGGCGTAATACGGCCTGGCATGGCCCATCATCAGGTAGGGCGGCGTTTCGAATCCCTCGATCAACAGACCGCTTTCATCGTTGATCGACAGACTGAACGGCCCGAGGGCTCGGGTCAGGTTTCTTTGGCGCAGCCAGTCTTCGGCCGTGGCGAGCAGGATGCGGAACACGTCCGGGTCGTCCTCCGCCTCCAGGAAGCCGAAGTGTCCCGTCGCCGCGTCGTGCAGGTCGAGGTGCGCCCGGTCCGCCTGGGCGCTGATCCGGCCGACGAGCCGTCCGTCCCTGCAGGCAACCCAGTAGGCGGCCTCGGCATGGTCGAAGTAGGGATTCTTGCGGACGTCGAGATGGTGAAGGCGCTCGAACAACAGCGGCGGCACCCAGTTGGGGTCGTCGGCGTAGAGCGCCTTCGGCATTTCGAGAAATCGAACAAGCGCCCGGCGGTCGCGCACCGGCTCGACACGAAGCGCGGCGTCCCCGCCACCGCCGGTCATCGCGCGGAAACCCGGACGAGGACGAGGATCAGGGCGAGGACCAGGGCGAGGGCGAAGGGACACCCCCGGTTCGCCATGGATGTCAGCCGCTGGTCGCGCGGGAAACAGGGGCGTTGCCGCCCCTAATGCCGGACAGCCGGGCAACCCACGGGTAGCGTTCGCTTTGCTCGTCGGTATAGCCGAGGTTGAACACCGTTTCGCTGCGCGGGAATCCCTTGGGACGGGCGTAGTAGGTGCCGAGCGCCCGGTCCCAGAGGAAGTTGGTAATGCCGTAGTTGCCCTTCTCGCTATGGAAGTGGTGGGCAAGGTGCAGCTTCTTCATCCGCCGCAACCATTCCCACCGGGGGGTGAACGGCAGATGCTGGATGCAGTGACAGAATTCGTAGAAGCAGGTCGTCGCCAGTCCCCAGGCCAGCCCGGCGAAGGCGCCCGCCGGGCCGCCGATCAGCCAGCCGATCGGCATGATGACGATCACCAGGGTCGGCAGGGTGGTGGCGAGCGCCCCGAACAGGACGCCGAGATCGTTGGGATCCTGGTGATGGTCGAAGTGGATGCGCTTCCACAGCGCCGCCGTCTGGGGGTGCTTGTAAAGAAAGCTTCCATGCAGGACATGACGGTGCAGGAGGTACCAGACGAGGGGATAGAGCGGAACGACGACGGCGGCGGCAAGCAGCGGCCGCCAAGGGTCCTCGGCCCAGGAAACGGCCAATCCGGTGGCAACCACGGTCAGCACCAGGTAGGTCATGATCGTGTAGTGGGTAAAGTAGGCCCCGACCAGATCGCGCAAGCTCATCTTGTCGAGAAAGTATTTCGTTCCGGCCCAGGGCCCTATCCGCACCGTCACAATTTACCTCATTGATCGCAAAATCGCGTTGTCGGTTCCCGGCGCGCCCTACGCGGCCAGCGGCGGCGTCCGCTCGATGACCTCGAGGGCGTCGTGGCGCACGTGGTTCTCGTTCATCTCCTCGCGGACCATGTCCTCGGTGACGATTCCCTTCTCGATACACTCGCGCAGCAACCCGAAGAAGAAGTTCTCCTGATTGGTGTCGGGATGGCGCCTGTAGCGGCCGAGGAAGGCATGGGCACCGAATAGCTGCCTGCGCCAGCGCATGATCCAGCCGATCGGCGGGAACAACCGGAACGTCTCCGCCGGGATGAAATCGACGGGAAGGCCGGTTTTCCACGGCTGGGTGATGCGCCGGGTGTTGTGCACCATCTTGGTGTTGGCGGTCAGGCGATCCAAGTCGTTCCATTCGGGCTCGAAGAGGCCGATGGTTTCACGGGGCTCGAGCTTCAGCGAGATCCAGTCCATGTAATCCCGCTTGAACTCGAACATCTCGTTGAATTGCTCCTCGCAGCGCCAATGGGTCAGCTTGGCGCAGTCCAGCAGCATGACGCTGGTCGCGAAGAAACCGAGCTTCCCGGCGGCGATTCCCTTCACGCCGGACCGCGTGCGGCACATGATCGCCTTCCCCTGCATGTCCCGGGAGAGCAACTCGAATACGTCGCCGACCGCGAAGACGTCCGGATCGATCACCACCGCCCGGCCGGAATAGTTCATCAGTTCGGGCGGCATGAAGCGCAACGGGGTGAACGACTGAAGCTCGTTCATGCTCCATGGCCGTTTGACACCGTCGCGGAGGTACGGCTGCCCTTCCCGTGCCCGGAGGAAAGCGTGGTCATCGGTTCGGATGATCTTGACGTCGAAACCATCCGGATTCCGAGAGTTCCGTTTCAACGCGTGCTGAGCGACGAACGCTCCCACGATCTGTTTTTCATTGGTGTGAATGAAAACGCAAGGTTTCATCGCTCGTTACCAATCCTTCCGAATGGTCGCAACACGCGCCATCTTGTTCGACATCGCCACGCAATACCTGGGCCACGCCCTCTCATGTCGCGACCCCGGCGCCATCGCTCGATCCGAACTCTTCGTTCGGTTGAAAGAAAAAGACGGTCCTCCGTCTCGAAAGGCTTCCAAGCGTCGTGTACATGGCAAGATGTCCCGAAGATATCCTGCAACTCCGACCAATATCAATGCACGTCGGTCTGACTATCACGCTATCATAGTTAGCAGCGCCCATGGGGTTGTGCAATGCCGCATAGGCGGTAGAATCCTGCCGGCGGAGCCGTCTCGTGGTGCGTCGAGCCGCTACCGGGCGATGAGTGTCGCTTGTCGCCAAAGCGCGGAGTCGCGGCGAATCGATTCGCCTTTTCAAGGCATTTTCGTTGTCGTTCAACGTGTTCGATCCGCCGCTTTCACCGATTCGGTGCCTCGAACCCGGCTCTTCGCCGCGGGTTTTCACCGGAAATGCGGCCGGCCCGGCATGGTATCCTTCCTTCCGTCCGGACGATTCGGCGACATGAAGGGCGCGGAGGGGCCGCGCCACGGCCCAAGGGATCTCCGCGGGCGTTGCGTCCCGGGCCCGCGCGGCGGCGAATCGATGGCTCCCCGCCGCGCGTCACAGGTTTCGAGTCCCCCGCCCGGGCGCATCGTTCCCGATCCCGCTGGCGACGGCATTTTCTGGAAATTGATCCATAAAAACAGTTGGTTATGGATCTCGTGCGGTCTCGGGCGATCGCCGGGGAAAGCGAAGATGATTGCGATCGCCGACCCGTGCGCGCACTCTGATCAATGTTTAATGGATGCGGCAACAATCCCATGGTCCTTGGCAAGCATTGGATACGGAGAGCCGCTTTTTCCGTAACCAATGGAAAGAGCGAAGCCCGCTGTCTTCTCGCGTCAAGGGTGTGTTTCCCGCAAGCACAAGTCCCGACCGAGGACAATCCTTGGGATAAAATGGTGGACAACTTGGCGCGCGTAACAAATGGTAACAAAGATTGATTTGAGCGCTTTATAGGGCGTTGATACATATTTAAGAGACAAAACGGGTTTGAGACTTAACCCGTAGTTATGGAACGGGAGACCGATGTAACGACACGTGAGCAGGAGACCGTCGACAGTTCGCCGTGAACCCCTTCGATTTTGGACACGGAGAACAAGCCGTCTTCTGTAGCGCATACGGACCGTCATGGAAGTGTCGAAACACCATGGTCCGCTCACTGTCGGGGGGAGTTTCTAATGCCGGATGGACACAAAGCGATGATGCGCGCCGATCAGACGCCCAGGATCTGGGTGATGATGGGCCACAAGGTTGGCGACAACTCGCAAGTGCTCGCGCTTGCCGAGGCGCTGGGCCTTCCGTTCGAAATCAAGCGGTTCGTCTACAAGCCGTATGAGCTCGTGACCAATCTGTTGTCCGGTCCCACGCTCGCCGGCACGGTGAAGAGCCAGTGCAGCCCCCTGGAACCGCCGTGGCCGGATCTGGTGATTTCCGCCGGGCGGCGCAACGAGCCGATCTGCCGGTGGATTCAGAAGCAGGCGAAGGGTCGGCGGGTCCGTCTCGTTCATCTCGGTCGGTCGTGGGCCAAGATCGAGCGTTTCGATCTCGTCGTGACCACGCCGCAGTACAGAGTGCCGATTCGGCCCAACGTTCTGCAGAACAAGACGCCGCTGCATCGGGTCACCCAGGAGCGTCTGCAGCGGGAGGCGGACGAATGGGCGCCGCGTCTCGGCGAGCTCCCCAAGCCTTACGTCGCGGTGATGATCGGCGGCAGCAGCGGACCCTACAGTTTCGATCACAAGTCCGCGGCGCGTCTGGCCCGCCAGGCCAGCGAACTGGCCGCGGCGAAGGGCGGATCGTTGCTGATCACCACCAGCGCCCGCACGCCGGCGCCGACGATCGAGACCTTTGCCGAGCACGTCACCTGTCCGTCGCATCTGTTCCGCTGGTCGAAGGACGCCAAGGAAAATCCCTACTTCGCCTTTCTCGGCCTCGCGGAGTCGATCGTCGTCACCGGCGACAGCATGTCGATGCTGACCGAGGCCTGCGCCACCCGCAAGCCCGTCCATATCTTCGACCTCGGCGAGGGGCGCCACGCAATGCGGCAGACTCCCGCGACCGAGCGTGACGCGGTGGCGGGAGCCCGTCCCCGGGGCAAGGGCGGGAAGCGTGCCCGATTCAGGGCGTTCATGTACCGCCAGATGATGCGTTGCGGGCCGCAACGCCTGAGCCGCGATATCCGCATCGTGCATCAACATCTCATCGATTCGGGTCGCGCGGTGTGGCTCGGCGACGGTTTTCCGCCGGGACTTCCGCTTCGGTCGCTGGAATGTCTGCCGCGGGCGGTGGCGCGGGTGCGCGCCCTGTTCGACGGCTGGGAAGCCGAGCCGCGGGTGGCGCCGAAGACCGCGGAACCGGAGGTCCCGTTCAAGCGGTCCGCCTAGCCCCTTTCCGCTCTCAACTCGGACAATACCAGCGAGCCGATGAAGGTGATCTTCATCGGCTCGCTGGCAAGCGCAAGTGCGCGCCCGCAGCGTAGCGAGGATAGCCAAGCGGACGGAGGTCCGCGCCCGGCGATTGAGGAAGTATCAAGAATCCCAGCAAG
>JAUXFS010000170.1 GCA_030622775.1 Rhodospirillales bacterium
GGGCACGTCCGCGTGCCACGCGACCACGGCGCCATGGGGCCGGACCCGGCGCAACTCCGAAACGACGTTGGTATCAAGGAGGTACACTGCCCTCAGCCGTTGGTCGCGGGCGCCCTGCGGCGCAACCGGCCGCGCGGCGGCAGCGGAATCTCGCCCCGTGGAGCGTCCACCAGCAGCAGTTCCTTCAACGTCGGGCGGGCGGTCCGCTCCAGGCGCCGCCACTCCTCGACCGGAACCAGCACCGCCGCCGCCACGCCCCGCTTGGTCACCATCTGCGGCCCTTCGCGCAGGCTCGCCTCGAGAAGTGCGCTGAACCGCGCCTTGGCGTCTTGCACCGCCCACGTCCGCATCCGCTCAACCTCCTAGCATCAAGTGACTGACTAGTTATATGACTAGTCAGAATGTTTTTCAAGCAGGGTTGACGGGCGACTTCGAGACCGCTCACAAACAAGCCGTCGCCGACTGATGACGGTGCGGCTGGATGTGGATGCCCGGAACAAGCCGGCCGCGTGGAAACGCGACCGGCTTGTCCTCTGGGTGGCGGCTCGGGTTTACCGGCCCAGCCGTTTGGCGATGCCGTCGCCGTAGGCCGGGTCGGCGCGGCGGAAGTAGCCGAGCTGCCGTTCGACGATGTCGTCGGGCACGCCCCGCATGGCGCCGGCGATCGTTTCCATCAAGCGGTTCCGCTCATCCGCCGGCATCAGGCGGAACAGTTCGCCGGCCTGGGCGAAGTCGTCGTTGCCGTCACGGTGGTCGTAGCGGTCGGCGATGTCACCGATGTTCAGCGGCGGTTCCTTGGCCGACGGATCCTCGGCGGGGCCGTCGAAGCTGTTGGGCTGGTAGTTCACCGCGCCGCCGTTGTTGCCATCGAACCGCATGGTGCCGTCGCGCTGGTAGTTGCGCACCGGGCAGCGCGCCGCGTTGACCGGCAGCAGTTGGTGGTTGGCGCCGATTCGGTAGCGCTGGGCGTCACCGTAACTGAGGATGCGCATCTGCAGCATCTTGTCCGGGCTGTGGCCGATGCCGGGAACCACGTTGGCCGGCGAGAACGCGGCCTGCTCGACCTCGGCGAAGTAGTTCTCCGGGTTGCGGTTGAGCTCGAGGGTGCCGACCTCGATCAACGGATAGTCACCGTGCGGCCACACCTTGGTCAGGTCGAAGGGGTTGTACGGCGTCTTATCGGCATCCGCTTCCGGCATGATCTGCACCTTCAGCTTCCATCTGGGGAAGTCGCCGTTGTCGATGGCCTCGCAAAGGTCGCGCTGGTGGCTTTCGCGGTCTTCGCTGATGATTTTGGCCGCATCATCGTTGGTGTTGGTCTTCTGGCCCTGTTCGGTCTTGAAGTGGAACTTCACCCAGAACCGCTCACCCTCGGCGTTGACCAGGCTGTAGGTGTGCGAGCCATAGCCATTCATGTGGCGGTAGGACGCCGGCAGGCCACGGTCCGACATCAAGATGGTGATCTGGTGCAGGGCCTCCGGTGCGTGCGACCAGAAGTCCCATTGCATGGCGCTGCTGCGCAGGTTGGTTCTGGGATCGCGTTTCTGGCTGTGGATGAAGTCCATGAACTTGTACGGGTCGCGGACGAAGAATACCGGCGTATTGTTGCCGACCACGTCCCAGTTGCCTTCCTCGGTATAGAACTTCATCGCAAAACCGCGCACGTCCCGTTCGGCGTCCGCCGCCCCCTTCTCGCCGGCCACCGTGGAGAAGCGCAGGAAGCATTCGGTTTCCTTGCCGACCTCGAACACCTTGGCCTTGGTGTATTGGGTGATGTCCCCGGTGATGGTCAGCTTGCCGTAGGCGCCCGAACCCTTGGCGTGAACAATGCGCTCCGGAATGCGTTCACGGTTGAAATGGGCATGCTTCTCGAACAGTTGCCAGTCCTGCGCCAGGAGCGGCCCGCGCGGCCCGG
Source organism: Rhodospirillales bacterium (assembly GCA_030622775.1). GTDB lineage: Bacteria > Pseudomonadota > Alphaproteobacteria > Rhodospirillales > Defluviicoccaceae > JAUXFS01. Next base: position 1,916 of record JAUXFS010000170.1, read on the forward strand.
CGGTCAGGCTGTTCTGATTGTCCGCCATGGGGCAACCGGATGCGGTGGTCATCTTGGTCATGGTCTCTCTCCTCTGGTTCGGCGATGGATCAACTCCGTCGAGGAACGCACCCTAGTGGATGATCAACAATCGGTACAATCGATTGTTTTTATAATGTCGATATCCGTTGCCTATCATGATCCAGCTGCGGCTCATACCAACCGGCCACGGCGAGGGGAGAGTCGGCGGATTGCATAAATCTATAAAATCTATTATTCCTGTAAAAATGATCGCTTTCGCAAATGATGGGGGCCGCCTGTGAATATACGGGACTTTCGCTACGTCCTGGCGGTCGCCGACGAGCGGCATTTCGGTCGCGCGGCGCGGAAATGCCACATCAGCCAACCGGCCCTCAGCGGGCAGATCCGCAAGCTGGAGGATCATCTCGGGGTCGCGTTGTTCGAGCGCTCCAACCGCCGTGTCCGGGTGACGCCCGTTGGCGAACGGATCGTCGTGCTTGCCCGGCAATTGATCGACACGGTGGACCGGATCGAAGTGACCGCCGTCGCGGCCCGCGACCCTCTGTCGGGATCGCTTCGCCTGGGAATGATCCCCACCATCGGCCCCTACCTGTCTCCGTTGATCCTGCCCGCCATCCGGCGACAGCTAGCGAACCTCTCCGTTACCCTGGTCGAAGGAGTCACCCACCACTTGGAACGGCGGCTCCTCGAAGGCGAGCTCGATATCGCGATCCTTGCGACGGAGCCGGAAGACGGAAAACTAGAGGACCGGGGCCTCTACATGGAGCCGTTCCAGGTGGCGCTGCCTCTCGACCATCGCCTCGCGCGGTCCGCCAAGGTGGATGTGGCGGAGCTGACGTCGGGCGAGATGCTGCTCCTTTCGGAGGGACACTGTCTGCGCGATCAAGTGCTGGAGGTTTGCCAAGCGGATACCGCCGATGGAACACTCAATACCCGCGAAACGAGCCTGGAAACGATCCTCGCGTTGGTGGCCGCGGGAGATGGCATAACGATGGTGCCCACATTGGCGCTGCGAACCAACGATGCGATCCCGGGCATCGCATGCCGCGAGACATCCGAGGATGTCGGCCGGCTCGTGCGGCTGGTCTACCGTTCCACTTTCCCTCGCCCGCAGCTTGTGGACCGGCTCGCAGAGATCATCCGAGACCAGGTTCCACGCAACAAGGTCAAGCCGATCGCGTAGACCACAGGCCGCGCCCCGGGCGATCTACGGCCACCTGCGGGCCCTGGTCCGCAACGAACGAAAAACCATCCTGATGGTCGACCAGAACGCATCGCCGGCACCGACGTCGCCAACACCATCGATGTGATCGAACTCGGCTCCAACAAGCCGGAGGCCATCAAGCACGAGTTCGACACCTCCCACAAACAGGCCATCGCCGACTAGCTTTTCTAGATCGCGGGATCATCGTCGCGCGGCTGGGTGTGGGTGTTTGGTCGCGGCCCAAAGTCGACCTTTGCGGCGTCAGTAGCGGTTCACCCGCAATGCCGCGGGATCACGGCTGCCACCCGGCCTTGCGCACTCCGTCCAGGATGTGATCATGGTCGTGGGGGTTCTTGTACTGGGTTGGTCGAACCATGAACTCACCGTTCACCCGGCCGGGGTGCCGGCGCTCACATTCCTGTAGCGCCGCCCATGCTTCAACCGGGCGATCCAGGTGTCCAAGCGCCGAGGCCAGAACGATATAGGCCCACGTATCGTCCGGCGCCATTTGGTTCTCTCGCTCGGCCCAATCGCGCGCCGCCGGGTAATTCCGGGCTTGCAGATACGACCGCGCGATCCGAACCGTGGGACGCTCGATGAACTTGAGGCTATGGGCCATTATGGGAATGCCCTTTTCCGGCATGCCCATAACGGACAGGAGATTGCCGATGTCGGCACGGATTTCGGGATTCGCCGGATTGACCTTCAGCGCCCGCTGCAGCAACTCCGATGCCAAGTCGAAGCGCTCGTTCCGTTGATATGCGTTGCCAAGTGTCCAATTCACAAACGAGTCGCCACGATCGAGTGAATGCGCGCGACGACTAAGCTCGAGGCCCTCGGCGTAGACATCTTCGCGGTTTTTCCAAGCAAAGCAAGCCCCCGCCTCTAGCACACATTGGGCCAAACCGGCGACCGCGCGGGCGTTGTTGGGCTCGAGCTCGACGGCATGCTCGAAAGCTCCGCGTGCATGCCTTATGGCCTCGAACGAGCGCAGGTCCAGCAACCCCATGCCGCGCTGGAAGCTCTCCCAGGCATCCAAGGAGCCCGCGTCCCTTATCGTCGCGCGTTGCCGTTCGGTCACCTCGACTTGGTGAGCAATATTCATCGCGATCCGCAGGGCGAACCGGTCGGCCAGTCGGAACAGATCGGCGTCGGCATGCCGATACGATCCGGTGCATAGATGGCGTCCGGTCCCGACGTCGATCAGGCTGACATCGACGCGCCAGCGGCCGCTCCACGACCGCACGCCGCCCTCGACGGCGTAGCGCGCGCCGAACCCGGCCGCGGCCTCGCGGGTCGAGGTCTTTTGCGCCGCGGCGGCGGAAATCGAGCGGTGGTCGACGATTGTCAGCGGCAGCGCGGCGGCGAGAACGGCGATCAGCTTCGCCGTGAGTGCATCCGCGAATGGCAACGATGTCGTGTCCAGACTTTCGATCGGCAGAACCGCAACGATCGGCGTATGGCGAAATCCGCAGATCGGCGTCAGCGCGGCGATCACGCTATCGGGGGACGCCGGGGTCCGGGTTTGCGGCCCGGATAGGGCCGCGTAGGCGCTCTCCGTCCCCTCACTCGGTTTGACGCCAAGCTCGCGCGCCAGCAGGTCACGACACTCCCGGTATTGCTGGCACGCGAGGCCCTTCCTGCCCTCGGCGGCATAAACCCGAATGAGCGCTTGGTGCGCAACCTCGTGCAATGGATCGATGGCGAGCAAGCGGTTTGCTATTCGAACGGCCTCCGCGTGACGGCCAAGCGCCGTGTATTCGGCCAGCAAACCCTCAAAAACCGACAGCCCGATGTCCCGCAACCGCGCGGTCTCTCCCGCCCGCCATCGCTCGAACGAGTCGTCGCGCAGACTAAAACCTCGAAGGAAGTCCCCGACATAGAGGTCCGCGGCGCGCTCCAAGGCGCGCAGGGTTCCTGCTACGGCCGCCGATTCGAAGGCGGTCACGTCGACGGCCACGTGTTCCGGCATGAGTAGAAGGGCATCCGGAGTGATCACCAGGCCGGGGAATTCCGGCAGCATGCGACGGATCACGAACAGGGTCTGGCGCAAACTGTTTCGCGCCGATGCCTCTCCAATGTGCCCCCAGAGCAGGTCTGCGATGTCCTCGCGCGATCTCTTGCGCCCTATCGGCGCGGCAAGAACGGCCAGCAACGCCGCCGCTTTCTTGCGTGGAAAGGCGAGCGGCTCGCTCGATGTGCCGTAGCAAGCCTCGAAACGGCCCAGCAGGTTCAGTCTGAGCTGCGTCATACCC
>JAUXFS010000140.1 GCA_030622775.1 Rhodospirillales bacterium
ACGGGCACCGGAAAGACCGAAATCGCCAAGACGCGGGCGGAATGGATGTTCGGCTCGCCGGAGCGGATGATCCGGCTCGACATGAGCGAACTGCAGACGCCGGAGAGTCTGGACCGTCTCCTCGGATCGCTGCACGGACCGCGTGCCGACGCCCTCGTCGACCGCATTCGCCGGCAACCGTTCTCGGTGATCCTGCTCGACGAATTCGAGAAGGCACATCCGAGGGTGTGGGACGTTTTCCTCCAGGTGTTCGACGACGGCCGACTGACCGACCGGCGCGGCGCCACAGCCGACTTCCGACACGCGGTCATCATCCTGACCTCCAACCTCGGCGGCGCCATCCCGTCCGGGGTGTCGCTCGGGTTCGGACCGGAGCGGCAGGGCTTCGACCCCCAGTCTGTTCTCCAGGTGATCGAGGCCACCTTCCGCAAGGAGTTCATCAATCGGCTCGATCGGGTGGTCGTCTTTCGGCCGCTGAACCGCGAGCAGATGCGCGAGATCCTCAAGAAGGAACTGGACGAGGTTTTCAAGCGCCGCGGCCTGCGTTCGCGGGAGTGGGCGGTGGAATGGGACGAGTCGGCGATCGATTTGCTGCTGGAGAAGGGCTTTACCAAGGATCTGGGCTCGCGGCCGCTCAAAAGGGCCGTCGACCGCTATCTTCTCTCGCCGCTTGCGTTGACGATCGTCAACCATCAGGTGCCGGCGGGCGAGCAGTTCCTGTTCGTCACCCGCGACGGCGACTCGCTCCACGTACAGTTCGTCGATCCCGACGCACCCGAAGACGCTCCGGAAGCAACCGATCGCGCCCCGGTCGAGGCCCTCGCGGCCGGCGAGGATCGGGGCCTCCACGCGATCGCCTTGGATCCGCACGGAACCCCCGCCGAGATTGCGTTCCTCCGCGACCGATACGAGAGGCTGAGCGCCCTGATCCAGGGCGACCGGTGGCGGGATGACAAGGCGGACACGCTCGCGATGATCGGCCGCCCGGAGTTCTGGGACTCGCCGGAGCGGTTCCAGATCCTCGGACGAACCGAATACCAGGACCGCGTCGACACCGTGGCCCGCCGGTTGGGATCGTTGCTGGATCGTCTGAACGGACAGGGGCAACCGACGCGGCAGCACTATCCCAAGCAGCTCGTCGGCTCCGTCGCCCACAATCTCTACCTTCTCGAGACGGCGTGCGCCGACGTCGAGCAGGGATACCCGTTCGAGGCCTTTCTACTCGTCGAGCCCGAGACCGGCGCCCAGCCGAGCCCCTCGCCGGCGGACGCATTCGCCGCCGAGTTGGGCAGCATGTACCTCGCCTGGGCGAACAACCGCCGGATGCACGTGCGCGTTGTCGAAGAGGCCCGGCCGGACCGCCACTACCGATTGCTCCTCGCCGTCGCCGGTTTCGGCGCGTTTTCGATCCTGGAGCCCGAAGATGGGCTCCATGTCCTCGAGGTGCCCGACGAGCAGGAGCGCTTCGCCCGGTTCAGGACCCACGTTCGGGTCGTGCCGCAGGACGCGGACGCCGAACACCAAAGCAAGCAGGCCCTCGCCGCCAGCGCCCGCCACCAGTTGAACCTGCACAAGCGGGACCGGTTGCGGATCGTTCGACGATACCGCCGGGTGCCGTCCCCGCTCGTCCGCGACAGCGTCCGCGGATGGCGCACCGGACGCCTCGATCAGGTGCTCGGCGGCGAATTCGACCTGATCGGCCCCGGTTGAATCAACGGCTTCCAGCGGACGGTATCGGCCGGGCTGAAGCCCTTGATGACCGCGGACGCGGGCGCCCGCAGGATTTTCTTGGTGCACCGCAGCAAAAGTTGTCCTACCATCCGCGCGAAATTCGATAGTCACGTGTAGAAAGGCAGCGACATCCGGGGGACGTTCGCAATGACTGACGGAAAACCAGGCAAGATCGAGCAACGCGCGTACGAGATTTGGGAGCGGGAGGGCCGCCCCCATGGAATGGCCCTCGAGCACTGGTATCAGGCGGTCGCGGAAGTCGCTCGCGAAGAAGAGGAAGCGGCGAAGGAAAAAGCCGCGAAGGCCACGAAGAAAGCGCCGAAGGCCAAAAAAGCTGCTTCCAAGCCGGCCGCGGCCGCGAAGGCTTCCGGCGCGAAGCCGGCGGCCAAGGCCAAGACCGCGGCCAAGCCAAAAAAAGCCGCCGCCAAGACGAAGGGGTGAACCTTATTCTCGCTTTCCGTCGCGGGCTGACGCATCATGCCGACCCGGTCGCGGCCGTTGGGGCGCGTTTCGCTCGGCTCGACGGATTGCGGGGGTCCAATCAACCAGCCGCCAATTCTCAAAAAACCGGATTTCCGGCAGCAAATGGAGTCGGAGCCATGCTCCGCGGGATTGTTTAGATCATGAAGAAGGACAAACAGGAAACCGCAATCGACCAAATCGTCCATGCCGACCATGGCGATCCCTTCGCCGTTCTCGGCATGCACAAGGCGGGCCGGAAGGGTTCTGAAACCGTGGTCGTGCGGTGCTTTCTGCCACAGGCCCGGAGCGTATCGGTCGTCGACTCCGCCACCGGCAAGGTGGTGGCGGACCTCGCCCGCGTCCGCGAGGAAGGGTTCTTTGCCGGCGAAGTCAAGGGACGCAAGGAGGCTTTCGGATACCGCCTGCGTCTCCAGCCCCACGAAGACGGCGAGGCGCACGAGATCGAGGATCCCTACCGCTTCGGCCCGGTCCTCGGCGAACTGGACATCCATCTGCTGGTCGAAGGCAATCACCTCCGCGCGTTCGAAAAGCTCGGCGCCCACCCGGCCACCATCGACGATGTCGCCGGCACCACGTTCGCGGTCTGGGCCCCGAACGCGCGCAAGGTCAGCGTCGTCGGCGACGTCAACGGCTGGGACGGCCGCCGCCACCCGATGCGGGTGCGCTCCGAATGCGGCGTGTGGGAGATCTTCATCCCCGGCGTCGGCGTCGGCGACCGGTACAAATACGAAATTCGTGCCCAAAGCGGCGACCTGATGGCGGAAAAGGCCGATCCATTCGCTTTTCAGGCGGAGCAGCCACCGCTCACCGCCTCGGTGGTGGCCGATGACACGCCCTATCGGTGGGAGGACAAGGAGTGGATGGGCCGGCGCGCCCACGTCCACGATCGCAATGCGCCGGTCACCATTTACGAGGTGCACCTGGGATCGTGGAAACGCGTCCCCGATGAAGGCAACCGATACCAGACCTACCGGGAAATGGCCGATGACCTGGTACCCTATGTGAAAGACCTGGGCTTCACCCATATCGAGTTGATGCCCGTTCACGAGTACCCCTTCGACGGATCGTGGGGCTACCAGCCGACCGGGCTGTTCGCTCCGACCAGCCGCTACGGCACCCCCGCGGACTTCAAGCATTTCATCGACCGTTGCCACCGGGAAGGCATCGGCGTCCTGATCGACTGGGTCGCGGGTCATTTCCCCGGAGACGCCCACGGGCTCGCCTATTTCGACGGCACTCACCTTTACGAGCACTCCGACCCGCGCATGGGCCGGCATATGGACTGGGATACGCTGATCTACAATTACGGCCGCCGGGAGGTCAGCAACTTCCTGCTCTCCAACGCGCTGTACTGGATGGAAGAGTTCCACATCGACGGGCTCCGGGTCGATGCGGTGGCGTCGATGCTGTACCTGGACTACAGCCGCAAGGAAGGCGAGTGGATCCCCAACATGTTCGGCGGCCGGGAGAACCTGGAAGCCATCGATTTCCTCAAGCGGATGAACGAATTGGCCTATGGCCAACACGAGGGGGTGATGACCGTCGCCGAGGAGTCGACCGCCTGGCCGATGGTTTCGAGGCCGACTTATCTCGGCGGCCTCGGCTTCGGCTACAAATGGAACATGGGGTGGATGAACGACACCCTGCGTTACATGGGCAAGGACCCGGTATACCGGCGCTACCAGCACGATCTCCTGACCTTCGGCCTGCTCTACGCGTTCACCGAGAACTTCATCCTGCCGCTGTCCCACGACGAGGTGGTGCACGGCAAGGGCTCGCTGTTGTCGAAGATGCCGGGAGACGGCTGGCAGCAGTTCGCCAACCTCAGGTGCTACCTGACGTTCATGTTCACCATGTCGGGCAAGAAGCTGTTGTTCATGGGCATTGAGATCGGCCAGGGCAGCGAATGGAACCACAACGAGAGCCTTGACTGGCACTTGTTGGAATACCCGCTTCAACAGGGGATCCAGAAGCTGGTCCGCGACCTCAACCACTTGTACCGCTCCGAACCGGCGATGTACGAAAACGACTGCATGCCCGAGGGGTTCGCATGGATCGATTGTCATGATTCCGACAACAGCATCATCTCCTACATGCGGCGGGCCAAGGATCCGGAGGACTTTGTCGTCGTGGTCTGCAACTTCACGCCGGTCGCCCGCGACAGCTACCGGATCGGGGTTCCCGTCGGCGGTCCCTACACCGAACTGCTCAACACCGACGCGGGCTGCTACGAAGGCAGCGGCGTCGGCAATGCCGGGAGGGTCGACGCGGAAGCGCGGGAGGCTCACGGGCACCCGTTCTCGCTCAACCTCTCGATACCGCCCCTGGGCGCCGTGGTGATGAAGCCGTTCCCGAGGGAAAAGAAAGCGGAAAAGGAGCCCCCCGCCAAGGCCGCCGACGCGGCGGCGATCGAGACTGATACGACCGGCGATGGCGCCTCCAAGCAGGATTGAGCCGGGCAGTCCTTCACCCCTCGGCGCGACGTGGGACGGCCGCGGGGTCAATTTCGCCCTGTTCTCCGAGAACGCCGAGAAGGTCGAGCTGTGCCTGTTCGACAGGAAGGGCCGGAAGGAACTGGAGCGGATCGCGCTTCCGGAATACACTAACCAGATCTGGCACGGCTACATCGTCGGGTTGCCGCCGAACCAGCTTTACGGCTACCGCGTTTACGGCCCCTACGATCCGCGCCGCGGCCACCGGTTCAACCACCACAAGCTGCTGCTCGACCCCTATGCCCGGGCGATCGAAGGGCCGCTGGTGCTCAGCGACGCCCACTACGGATACCGCCGCGACAGCTCGCGGGGCGACCTGTCCTTCGACCGGCGCGATAGCGCCCGGGTGACGCCCAAGTGCCGGGTGGTGGAACAGGCCTTCACCTGGGGTCCGGAGCGCCTGCCCAATACGCCGTGGTCCCAGACCGTCATCTACGAGATGCACGCCGGCGGATACACCAGGCTGCACCCGGATGTTCCCGAACCCCTGCGCGGCACCTTCGCCGGGCTGGCTTCGCCGGAGGTGATCGACCACCTGTCCCGGCTGGGCGTAACCGCCGTCGAGCTCCTGCCGATCCATGCCATCGCCGACGAGCCGCACCTAGCCGCCAACGGCCTCCGCAACTACTGGGGATACAGCTCGATCAACTTCTTTTCGGCGGATCCGCGGTTCTACGCCCGCCAGCGGTCTCATGAGTTCAAGGCCTTGGTGGCGCAGCTTCACGCCGCCGGGATCGAGGTCATTCTCGACGTCGTCTACAACCACACCGGCGAAGGCAACGAGATGGGCCCGACCCTGTCGTTCCGGGGGATCGACAACGCCTCCTATTACCTGCTCCAGGACGACAGGCGGAGGCACGCCGACGTCACCGGTTGCGGCAACATGCTCGACGCGACCCATCCCAGGGTCCTGCAGATGATCATGGATTCGCTGCGCTTCTGGGTCGAGGAGATGCACGTCGACGGTTTTCGTTTCGATCTGGCGACGGCGCTGGCGCGCGAGGCGCACGGCTTCGATCCCCATTCGAGCTTCCTCGACGCCGTGACCCAGGATCCGACGTTGTCGCGGGTGAAGCTGATCTCGGAGCCATGGGACATTGGCATGGGCGGCTACCAGCTCGGCAACTTCTCGCCGGGTTGGAGCGAGTGGAACGACCGCTACCGCGATGCCGTCCG
>JAUXFS010000435.1 GCA_030622775.1 Rhodospirillales bacterium
ACTCCGCCGGCTTGGTCGTGGCGGCCGGCTCCCGATCCTTGCGGCTCCGGCTCAGGATCAGGACGTTGCCGAGAATGGTGAGCACAATGCCGGCCGCCGCCGCCTGGGTCCATTGATAGCCCTCGAAGGCGGTGGACAGCGCCAGGGCGACGATCGGGAACAGCACGGTGACATAGGCCGCGCGATCCGCGCCGATGCGGCCGAGCAAGGTCAGATAGCTCCAGAAGCCGATCACCGTCGCGAACACCGCCAGGAAAACCAACGACGCCCCATACGGAAAGCTCGGGTCGAAATCGAACGGCGTGCCGCGCACCAGGCAGAAGCCGATCAGCAACAGCGTGCCGTAGCCCATGCCGTAGGCGTTGGCCTGGATGACCGGGAGGCCGGCGGCCTGGGCGCGACCGGAGGTCAGCATCCCGAGCGATGCCGAGGCGGTCCCGGTCAGCGCCAGAACGAGGCCGAGGGTGCCGGCGCTCGACAGCTCGAAGGCGGCGATCTCGGGCCGGAACACGATGGCGATGCCGGCGAGGCCCAAGGCGGCGCCGGCGGCGACCCGCGGCCGGATCGGCGCCCGGAACAGCAGCGCGCCCAGCACGATGTTCATCGCCACCACCGTGGAGAATGCGACGGCGACGAGGCCGCTGGTCAGATGCTGGCTGCCGAGATAGATGAAGACATAGTTGGTGGAGAACAGGAACAGCCCCAGCGCCGCCATGCGCAGGTGCGCGCGCAGCGGAAAGCGCATGGGTCGTCGGCCGGCGACGCACAGGACCATCATTATCGCCGCGGCGAGGGCGAAGCGGTAGACCAGCGACACCTCGGGCGCGACCACGCCAAGCTGATACTTGATCGCCAGCCAGCTCGATCCCCAGATGAGCACGGTCGTGGCATAGAGCAGAATGTCCATCATAGGAGCGCTGCGATCCTCCCGAGAGCGGGGCCGTCGGCCACCATGCTCCGCGGTTTGCATTTGAACGATCTTTCCCGGGCAGCCCCGAGAACCGGAGTGATCGTATCCGAACGCATCCCTTCGGGGAAACCGGCGACGGCGTCTCTGTCGGTTGGCAACGAATTCGGAATAGACGGGAATCCTCGTCGTTGCGCCAAATTGCCGGTCGACGCTATAAAGCGACGGCTAGTTTCGGCAAAAAGGCGGGGTCACCGAGGGGTCAGTTTCGCTCATAGACGACCACGCCTTCGGTTTCGGCGATGTACGCGAGCGACCCGACAACGCGCGCACGCTCATGGAAAACCGACTCGCGACAGGGCACGATATTGGTGGCGTGATGATAGGCCTTGCGCGTCTCGTACCCCGCTCGCCAAGAGAGCAGCCGGTACGGCGCGTCGTCGTCGAGGATCACCAGCAGGTCGAGGTTGCTGTCGATCCCCGCCTCGCCGCGTGCTCGCGAGCCGAAAAGAATGATCCGGCGGGGATTGAAGTAGGCAACGACGGAGCCGAGCAGTTCTTCGGGAACCGGGCCTCTTCCCGTCTCGATGGTTGTCGAGTTGCTGGGCCTCGAACGTGCTCTCACCGTGTTCACTTATCGACCGCCGCCGTTTCATCCGCAGTGGCGTACCGATCCGAACTACCTGCGCTACCGGAACTTGCCAACCGAACGGGGCAAACTTCAAACGGCAAGTTCCGGTGGACCGCTCAGAGGCGACAGAACCAAGCTCGTATTACGAGAGAGCCGGGGAGCCGAGGCTAACCGAAGTGATAGGGCGTTGGTGCCGGCCCCCGCCGCGCGCCCGCTATTCGTCTCCGGTCTCGGGGGTCAATCCAGACGGCGGGAAGCGGCGGATCATCCACACGAGCAGGATCAGGCCGGGGAGGGCGGCGAGGGTGGTGACGACGAAAAAGGTGGTCCAGGGCATCTGGTCGGCGAGCCAGCCGGAACCGGACGACAGCACCGTGCGCGAGAACGCCATCAGCGAGGTCAGCAGCGCGTACTGGGTGGCGGTGTAGGCGACGTTGCACAGGCTGGAGAGGTAGGCGACGAAGGCCGCCGTCCCCATGCCGGTGGTGATGTTCTCGACGGCGATGGTCACCGCCAGCATCCCCATGTCGTGGCCGACCCGGGCCTGGACGACGAACACCAGGTTGGACACCGCCATCAGCACGCCGCAGATCAGCAGGCCACGGAGGATGCCGGTTCGCGCCAGCACCAGGCCGCCGAGCAAACCGCCGCCGATGGTGGCGCCGAAGCCGAGCAGCTTGACCACCTCGGCGATCTCGGTCTTGCTGAAGCCGATCTCGAGAAAGAACGGGATCTTCATCACCGCCAGCACCGCGTCGCCGAACTTGTAGAGCATGATGAACAGCAGGATCGGCACCCAGCCGCGGCGGCCGACGAACTCGATCAGCGGACAGACGGCGGCGACGTAGAGCCAGGCCAACGCTTCGGCCAGCCGCCGGGGAAGATGCTGTTTGCGTTCGAGGAACGCCTCGGCGCGTTCCTCCAGTTCCAGCGATTCCCGGGTCATCTGCCTGGCGGGCTCGGGATTGATCAAAATCGCGACGATGCCGACCACCACCAGTGCCGCCATCAGGGCGAACACCATCGCCCACGGCAGCACGTCGGCGAGCACCAGGCCGCCGGCGCCGGCACCGACCTGGCCGATCCGCCAACCGAACACGGCGGTGGCCGCCCCCGCCGCCAGCTTGCGCTCCTCCAGGATCTCGACCCGGTAGGCGTCGATCACCACGTCCTGGGTGGCGGAAGCGAAGGCGACGGCAAGGGCGAAGGCCGCGGTGACCCAGATTTCCACCGCCGGATCGCTGAAGCCCATGGCGGCGACGGCGACGAACAGCAACACTTGCGCCAGCAGCGCCCACCCGCGACGGCGCCCGAACACCCGGCTCAGCACCGGCAACGGCAGCCGGTCGACCCAGGGCGCCCAAAGGAACTTCAGCGAATAGGGCAGGCTGACCAGGGCGAACAGGCCGATCTCGGTCTTGGTGATCCCGCTGTCGGTCAGCCAGGCGGTCAGCGGTTCGGCCAGCACGCCGAACGGCAGGCCGCTGGAGAAGCCGAGGAACAGCATCGGGAGCACCCGGCGGGCGCGATAGACCCGTGCGGCCCCCGGCCAGCCGTGCGGGGCCTC
>JAUXFS010000466.1 GCA_030622775.1 Rhodospirillales bacterium
CCGCATTTCGCCATCCCGGAGCCGAACGGGCGGGATCTACGGAGCCTCATCGCCACCTTCGCGCCGGTGTGGCGGGTGGACGTGACCGGCGCCCATGACCGCATCGGCACTCCGGTCTGGCCGACGAGCGGCGAGCGTGCGGAAATCGACACCGGCCGGCCGGCCGCGTTCACCCGCATCGGCCACGCGTATTTCGAAGGCGAAATCCTTCTGCAGGTCAGCTACGCCGTGTGGTTCCCGGAAAGGCCGCGCGAAAGCGATCTGGACATCCTCGCCGGCCATCTCGACGGTATCGTCTGGCGGGTGACCATCGGCGCCGACGGCAGGCCGCTGATCTACGACACCATCCACCCCTGCGGCTGCTTCCATCTGTTCTTTCCGTCCCCGCCGGTACGACGCCGGCCGGTCGCGGATGATATGGTTTTCGACGAGATCGCCGACGTTCCAACCCCGGCGCCTCGCCTGGAGGAAGGGCAACGGATGGTGCTGTGGCTGGCGACCCGCAGCCACTATCTGGTCGGCCTCTCGACCATCGACGACGGAGAGACCGACAGCGTGCGCTACGCCGTTGCCGACGACAACGATCTGCGCTCGCTGCCGATACCGGGCGGCGGCCGGCGCAGTCTTTTCGAGGCGGACGGACTTGTGGCCGGAACCGAGCGGATGGAGCGGTTTCTGCTGTGGCCGATGGGCATCGCCAGCCCGGGGGCGATGCGGCAATGGGGCACCCACGCCACCGCCTTCGTCGGCCGCCGCCATTTCGACGACCCCGACCTGATCGAGAAGGCGTTCGTACGGTGACGATCGCGGCTGCGGTGTGTGTGGTCGCAACCCTGGCATGGCTGGGGGTGGTCACGACCACGTCGCCGGCGCGGTCCGAGGATGACCTGAAGCGGGCGGAGCGTTTGTTCACGGCCGGTCATTTCGAGGCCGCGGCGCGGATCGCCGAAAGTCTTCCGTCGGCGAAAGGCCAGACCCTCGCGGCGCGGGCGATGCTCGCTCACGCCGCCTATTCGGCGCCCGCGGCGGAACGCCTGGAGCGGTATCGGGAGGCGGCTCGACTGGCACGAACCGCCATCGACTACGATGCCGAGAAGGCGGAAGCTTACCGCTACCTGGTCATCGCGCTCGGACACGTCGCCCGCAGCGGTTCGCCGCTGACGGCGTTTCTGGAAGGATACGCCGGCGAAGCGCGAGGCCTGATCGACAGGGCGTTGGCGCTGGAGCCGGACAACCCATGGGTCCACGCCGTGCTGGGCGCCTGGCACGCCGAGATCGTGGCCGCGGCCGGGGCGGCACTCGCCAACGTCCTTTACGATGCGTGCGCCGCGCACGCCATGGTCGCCTTCAAGACCGCCATTCGGATGGAACCGGGGAATCCGGTCTTGCATTTCGAGTACGCGCAGGCGCTGGTTCGCCTGGGCGGATCGGGTACCGATACGTTGGCACGAGACCAATTGGCGACTGCCGCCGGAACGACACCGCGCGATGCCGTCGAGACGATCGTCACCACCCGGGCCCGTCGAGCCCTCGAAGCCCTGTCCGACGGAGATCGGGAGAAGGCAACGGGGTGGGTGACTTCGGAACCTGGCGATGAGCACCCGTAATCGACACCGATTCGCTTCGGTCGCGACTTTTTGCCGGTCGATTCTCCGCCAATCGGCCGCCGTGATCGGTGGCGCGCCCGAACACGAGATAGCGAACGAAGGACGGCGCGGCGTGATCGGCGACGGGGGGGGTGGTTCTGGGATTTGCGTCGCCAGGCCGTACTACCCGGGTATCAGCGACATCGATTTGATGATGTTGCAAGCAGGGAACGCCTCGCCTCGAAGTGGGCCTTTACGGTCGCACGAGAAAACCGCTTCCGACCGGTGGTTTGTTGGACACACGACCGCCCGAGTTTTGATGACGACTTTGGGTCCCGCTGATTCGAAACGGAGTGTTGCACACCTTTAGAGCGGCATTTCTTGCCTCGTTTTGGACCGGTGCGCACGGTTTTGGGCGCATCCGGCCCCAATCAGAATGCACGTTAAACGTGTTGAGAATTTTATTTTATCCATTTATAATTGCCGGATCGACTAAGGGTTTTCAAATCCACGGCAAAGCGGTATTGATTGGCTTCGGGGACGGCCCGGCCGCCGATCGTGACCGTCCCGAGATTGGAAGCAGAGGGTGACCGCCGAACTCGCAGAACCGAAACGGCATGGTCGTAGGCCGCAAGCGACCGGCAGGATTGGCGGACCGATCGACCCCCCGAAGCTTCATCGTTCCGTTACCCTGGGCGCTGAAGGGAAGGGGCATTGCGTTCCGCTACGGGCGGTGCGGGTGCCCCTATGAGCTGGGCTCTAAACGTCGTTGACAAGGCCGCGAAGCCCGCGGCCGGTGGCAGCCTGGAAGGCGAACGGGAACCGAAATAATGGTACAGAACAACCGGGATCATCCGGTAATTATCGGCATTGTCGGCGATTCGGCGGCCGGCAAGACCACGCTGGCGGCAGGGCTCGTCCGGGTCCTCGGCCCCGAGCGCACGGTGAGCATCTGCGTCGACGACTATCACCGGTTTTCGCGGCGGCAGCGGGCGGAACGGGGCGTGACCCCCCATGATCCGGCCTGCAACTACATGGACATCCTCGAGCAGCACGTCTACCTGCTCCGCGACGGCCAGCCGATCCTGAAGCCGGTGTACAACCACAACGGCGGCGTTCTCGATCCGCCCGAGTACGTGGAACCGAAGGATTTCATCATCCTCGAAGGTCTTCTCGGCTACGCGACGCCCAAGCTCCGCGACGCCTACGACGTCAAATTCTACCTGGAGCCCCAGGAACAGTTGCGGCTGAAATGGAAGTTTCAGCGCGACACCGGCCACAGCGGCTACACCGTCGAGCAGGTCATGGCGGCGCTGGAAAAGCTGAAAAACGATAGCATAACCCATGTGATTCCGCAGCGGGCC
>JAUXFS010000144.1 GCA_030622775.1 Rhodospirillales bacterium
AGCGCGTCGCGGTGGCACGGGCCCTGGCGGTGGAGCCGGCGGTGCTGCTGCTCGACGAGCCGCTCTCCGCACTCGACCTGAAGCTGCGCCAGCACATGCGGGCCGAGCTTCGCTCGATCCAGCAGCGCACCGGCGTCACCTTCATCTACATCACCCACGATCAGGGCGAGGCGCTGACCATGTCCGACCGGGTCTCGGTGATGTCGCAGGGCGTGATTGAGCAGACGGACGTCCCGGGCAACATCTACAACGAGCCGGAGACGGCTTTCGTCGCCACCTTCGTCGGCGAGAACAATCCGTTCCGCGGCCGCATTCTGGAGATCAGCGGCCGCTACGCGATCATCGATACGCGGTTCGGGCCGATGCGCGGCCGCATCAAGAAAGGACTGGTGCAAGGCGACCCGGCGATCCTGTTCGTCCGTCCCGAACGCTGCATGCTGACCAACGGTGCCGGCGGCGTCGACAACGTTTTCGAGACAACCATCACTCGGATCGACCTCGAGGGCGCCTACATGAACGTGTTCGCGCGCGGCGAGGGCGGACGGGACCTCATCGTCCATTTGACCAACGACGGCGCCGGAACCGGGATCACCTCCGGTGCGGCGGTGAAGATCGGCTTCAACGCCGACTCCGCCGTGGTGTTGGCGGAAGGAGATTTGGCCAAGGAGTAGCCGCCGCGGCCTTCGGCCGCCCGGATACGGGGCCGGATACGGGGCGGGGCCGGATACGGGGAATGTGAAGTGGAAGCACTGCGGGACTTTACCAAGCGTTACGGCATCGCGATGACGACCTACATGCTCGTTGCCTGCGCCGTGTGGATGCTCGGCATGATCATTCTTCCGCAAGTGCTGATGGTCGATTACTCGTTCTGGCATGAGGAGAAGGCGGAACAGTCCAAGATCGACCAGCGGATCGAGGTGCTGTACATCGACCTGCAGAAGGTTCAGTCGAAGATCCGCGGCATCAAGCGCCAGCAAGCACAACCGCAAGGACAATCGACCGCGGATCCGTTTACCGGAAAGGTGGCGGACCCGGCCACGTTGGCGGCCGACCGGATCGCGCTCGAGGCCCGCGAGGGGGAATTCCAGGGCAAAATCGCCGAACTGGAAAAGACGATGGTCACGCCCGAGCCGATCTACGGCCTGCGCAACTATATCTACCTGTTCACCAACGAGCTGCACCGGGCGATCTTCTTCAAGACGATCTGGTCCAGCGTTCTGGTGACGCTGACCGCGCTGGTCCTCTGCTATCCGATCGCTTTCTATCTGGCCAAGGTGGCGCCGGTCGAACGGGCGGGTTTGCTCATGCTGGGGCTCATCGTGCCGTATTGGATCAACGAGATCCTGCGCACCTTCGCGTGGCTGATGATCCTCGCCTACAACGGGGTGTTCAACAGCGTGTTCACCGGCCTCGGCGTTATCGACCAACCGATCGAGTTCCTCGACGGCAACCTCGGGGTGCTCATCGGGATGACCTACGCGTACATCCTGTTCATGGTGTTCCCCATGTACAACACCATGGAGACCCTGGACAAAAACCAGATCGAGGCCGCTCGCGACCTGGGCGCGTCATGGTGGCGCATCCATTGGCGCATCGTCATTCCCCATGCCAAGCCGGGAATCGCCGTCGGCTGCATCATGACCTTCATGCTGGCGGCGGGTTCCTACGCGGTGCCCCAGATCCTCGGCGGCAAGACCAGCCTGTGGTTCACCCAGATCATCTACAACTGGTTTTTCGAAGGCGGCGACTGGAACCTGGGGTCGGCCTACGCCTTCTTGCTGCTGACGATCTGCATCCTGTTCATCCTGTTCATGATGCGCGTGTTCAAGGTCAAACTCCAAGACATCGCGAAGTAGCATCGGCCCATGAACAATTTCATCGTGCGTTCCCTCGAATCCCTGACATCGTTCGGCTACCTCGTCATCGTCATCGTCGCGACGGTTCTCGGTTGGGAATACGGAAAGGAGCACGGCTCCGCGTTTTTCGGCATCATCGGCGGCTTTCTCCTCGGTTTCGTGGCGGCAACGGTGATCTTCGGCTCCGCCCAACTGGCGCTCGGCATCTTCCGCAATACCAACGAACTGCTGCTGATCGAGCGCTATGGGCGCGAACAGGCGGAGCAGGTCCTGCGGGTTTCCGAGGCGGCGTCCACGTTCATGGGGCTCAGCGCCAAACAGATCCTGAGCTTCGGCACCAACTTCTATTTGCTGCTGTTCTTCGGCTATATGTTTCTGCCGCTGGCGTTCATGTTCGTCGCCGCCTTCAACACCCCATCGATCCCCCAGGCGATCCCCGTCGAAGGGCTGACGTTGCGGTGGTTCGGTGAACTGTTCGACAACGAGCCGTTGTGGTCATCGGTCGTCACCAGCGTGATCATCGGCTTCGGCGTCGTGGTCATCTCCTTGACCCTGGGGTTGGCCGGCGCGTTGGTGCTGACCCGTCTGCGCACCGGCGCCCGGACCTTCATCTACGCCGTGCTCGTTTCGCCGTTGTTGACGCCGGGGATTATTCTCGGCATTTCAACCCTGATCTTCTGGAGAAACCTGGGCGTGCCCGGCGGCATTTTCCTCGCCACCATTGCCCAGGCCACCTTCATCTCCGCCTATTGCATGCTGATGTTCATGGCCCGGCTGCAGCGTTTCGATCCGACCCTGGAGGAAGCCGCCCTCGATCTCGGCGCCTCCCATCAGCAAGTGTTCTGGAAGATCACCCTGCCTTTCCTCCGGCCGAGCCTGATCACCGGCGGCGTGATCGCATTCCTGCAATCGTTCGAGAACTTCAACACCACCGTGTTCGCGATCGGTCCGGACACCACGCTGACCATCAAGATCGCTTCGATGGTTCGCCTCGGGTTAACGCCGGAAATCAATGCGCTGGCGGTGATCTTCATCGTGATGACCCTCACCATCGCCATCCTCTACGAAATCAAGCGCCGGGCCGAGAAGGCCAGGGACGAGATCCGCAGAGAGCTGGCCAAACGCGAGGACAGGAAGATCACCGAGCAATCGGCGGAGATCGCCGCCCGGGCGCCCGAGGGGGCGCCTGAGGGGGCGCCTGAGGGGGCGACCGTCTAGGAGGCGACCGCCTGAGGGGGGCCTGAACACCATGCTGACCACCACCATCGGATCGTACCCGAAGCCCGGCTATCTCGATATTCCCGACTGGTTCAAGGCCGGAACGGCGACGGCCGATCCGACGGCGGGCTATGCGGAAGCGATCGAGCGCCTCGGCGAAGGCGCCGAATCCCTGTTCAGGAAGGCGGCGGCCGAGGTCATCGCCGATCAGGTCGATGCAGGCATCGACATCGTCACCGACGGCGAGGTGCGCCGGGAGAACTATATCCACTACCATTGCCGACATCTCGACGGCATCGATTTCGGCCTGTTGACGGCGAAAACCGTTCGCGAGGGGGCTTACGAGGCCAGGCTGCCGACGGTCACCGGCGCGATCGCCGCGCGCGAACCGTTTCTGCCCGACGACTGGAGGGCCGCCCAGGCCAGCACCGATCGTCCGGTCAAGGCGACGATGCCGGGCCCGCTGACCATCTCCGACACCATGGCCAACGCGTTCTACGCCGACACCAAGTCATTGTGCGCCGCCTTGGCCCAATCGCTCAACAGCGAGGTTCTCGCGCTTGCCGAGGCCGGATGCCGTCACATCCAGATCGACGAACCGGTTTTCGCCCGGCGGACGCCGGAGGCGCTCGATTTCGGTTTGGACTGCCTCGAGCGGGCCTTTCACCGCTGTCCATCGCAGGTGATGCGAACCGTCCACATGTGCTGCGGATACCCCGACCACGTGGACGACGAGGACTATCCAAAAGCGCCTCGGGAGTCCTATTTCGAGCTTGCCGAAGCCATCGACCGGTCATCCGTCGACGCCGTTTCGCTGGAGGATGCCCACCGGCACAACGACTTGACGTTGCTGGAGCGCTTCGCGAGCACCCGCGTGATCCTGGGCGTCGTGGCGATCGCCAGGAGCCGCGTCGAGACCGTCGAGGAGATCGGCGAGCGCCTTCGGCAAGCCTTGGACCACATCGACGGCGAAAGGCTGATCGCGGCGCCGGACTGCGGTCTCGGCATGCTGGGGCGCGATCTGGCGCGGGCCAAGCTGTGCAACCTGGCGGACGCCGCCCATTCGCTGCCGTAAGAGTCCGTCCGAAAACACACCATACGTTTCCGGACGGACTCTAAAGGCGGACGGGGCCGGACGGCGCTGCTATTGTCGGCGTAGCGGATCCAACCCGAGAGTCCGTCCGATAACACACCATACGGTTTCGGACGAACTCTGAGAGCCGGAGCGGGAATGAAAGTCGTCTTTCGCTGCCCACCCGAGATGGAAGCGATGCTGCCGAAGCCGGTGGCAGCCAAACTGGGGCTGCCGGACTGGTTGAAGCGGATGCCGATGCGGGTGTTCAGCGACGACCTCGCCATGGAGGTGATGACGGTCAAGAAGTGCCCGCCGTTCGTCGACGCCATGTCGTACGGTTTCCTGATGCTGCTGGCCACCGATATCCGGGTCGAAGCCGGCCGCTTCTCCTGGGATTGGGACCCGCCGGCGAACCTGGCCGGCCGGCCGAGCCGTTCGCCGATGACCTTCCACGTCAACGATCAAACGGTCGAATCGCCGCTGTTCGAGGAGGACCGCGTCCTGGTGAAGTTCAACAGCTTCTGGGCGATCGAGCTGGAGCCCGGCTGGTCGCTGCTGGTGACCCACCCGTTCAACCGGCTCGATCTGCCGTTCCGGATGCTGACCGGCCTGGTGGATGCCGATCTCTACAAGGACAACTTCGTCAACTTCGTCGGCCAATGGCTCGACCCGGCGTTCACCGGCGTCCTTGCCAAGGGGACGCCCATTGCCCAGTGCGTCCCCGTGCCGCGCGGCGACCTCGAACCCGTTTTCGCCACCCTCTCGGGAGACAGCGCCGAACGGTTCGTGGAGACCCGCGAACACATCCGCGAGGGCCCCGGCGTCTATCGCAAGGCCTACCGGGCGAAGAAGGGCTAGGCTAGGACCGTCGGCGTCAGTCGATCCGGGGCCGGCCGAGCAGCGACCGGCGAAGCGCCGCGGGCGACAGCCACAACTGCCCCTTGGAGGCGGTGGTCATCGTCTTGAGCACCTCGGCGAACAGCGATCGGTCGACGCTCACCGCCCGCCGGTAGGCGGCAAGGGCGTCATCGATGCGCCCCGCTTCCTGCAGGCAGAAGCCGAGATTGACCCCGGCGGGGCCATGCGAGGGATCGCGCCCGAGGCACCGTTCGAACCGCGCGGCCGCGGCCTCGAAGCGGCCGAGTTCCTGCTCGATCTGACCGGCGTTGTAGCAGGCGTCGACATCGTCGGGATCGATTGCCAGCACCGCCTCGAAGCGCGTGAGTGCCTCCTGGTATCGCCCCTCGGCCATCATCAGCGCGCCCAACTCGAAATGGGCCGCCGGATAGTCGGGCTCCAGGTCGATGGCCGATCGGAATTGGGCCGCTGCCTCTTCGGCCGCCCCCTTCTCCTTGAGAAGCTCTCCGAGGTTGTAGGACGCCTGGGCCAGGTTTGGCTCCACCGACGTCGCCCGCCTAAGGGTTGCCTCGGCTTCTTCGTCG
Organism: Rhodospirillales bacterium; assembly: GCA_030622775.1. Classification (GTDB taxonomy): domain Bacteria; phylum Pseudomonadota; class Alphaproteobacteria; order Rhodospirillales; family Defluviicoccaceae; genus JAUXFS01. The sequence continues at coordinate 5,592 of JAUXFS010000144.1, forward strand.
TGGCCGGAAAACCGTAAGGCGATTCCCAGGTTGGTCAGGACGCTCGCGTCGTCGGGTATCCGTTCGGCCACCTTGCGCAGATCCCTGGCCGCGCCGGCGAACCGTTCGAGGCCCAATCGCGCCACCCCGCGCAGGTGTCGGGCGGTCGCGTCGCCCGGCGCTCGGGCGAGAGCGGCGGCGGGGAACGGAACGGCTTCGGCGGGGCGGCCGCCGGGCAGCAA
>JAUXFS010000152.1 GCA_030622775.1 Rhodospirillales bacterium
ACCCAGGGTCATGCGGTCAACTACCCGTTGATCGGCGATCCGGAGCTCGAGGTGGCCAAGCAGTTCGATATGCTGCCGGCCGGCGCCGGCGACAGCTCGGAGGGCCGGACGGCGGCCGACAACCAGACGGTGCGTACCGTGTTCCTGATCGGGCCGGACAAGAAGATCAAGATGCAGTTGACCTACCCGATGAGCACCGGCCGCAACTTCGACGAGGTGCTGCGGGTGCTGGATTCGTGCCAGCTGACGGCCAAGCACCAGGTGGCGACGCCGGTCAACTGGAAGCCGGGCGAGGACGTCATCATCGTTCCGACCGTGTCCAACGAGGACGCCGGGAAGAAGTACCCCGGCGGCTGGAAGACGCTCACGCCCTATCTGCGGATCGTCCCTCAACCGCTCGACTGACGGTGCGTTGAAGGCCAAGGCAACGGGAATGATCTGAATTCCCGATGTGTTCACCGGACGCTGGTTTGGAACCCATCCAAACCAGCGTGAGGAAATCCGTCTCGGCGTTCTTACGTTTATGAGTCCGCTGTTGAGAAGCCACGGTTTCTTGCAAATTCCGTTACTTCAAATCAGCAGAAACGCCAGGCAAATCAAAGGCGTCAGAGTTCTTCGCAGCCGACTACTTCGCCGCGGTCTTTATGTCTCGCCCATTGTCCAGGGATACGATCGAGGATCGCTTGATCAAGGTCTTGATCTCGTCTCGGCTTGCTCCTTCGCCGTCGGTGCGAAACGGCCCCAAACCGCCGTGTTTTCGGTCCTCCGCCACCTCGATGACCGTATCGATGTCGATCCGCGGTTTGTCTTCGGCGAAGCCGTAGACCAGGGAATGATCACACAGGATGTTGATGAGCCGGGGCACGCCTCCGGAGAAATACTGCACCGCGCAACAAGCCAACTCGTCGAATATGGCGGGATCCCCACCCGCGACCTCGAGGCGATGGCGGATGTATCCGATCGTGTCCTGGAGCTCCATCGGTTTGAGGTGGTGGTCGACCGAAATGCGCTGGACGAACTGGCGCAGTTCCGGGCGCCGTAATTTTTCCAGGAGCTCGGGTTGGCCCACGACCACGACCTGCAGGAGGTAATCCTTTCCGGCGTTGACATTGGACAGCATGCGCAGCTCTTCGAGAGCATCGACTTCGAGATTCTGTCCCTCGTCGATGATCAGAACGACACGGCGCCCGGCGGCGTACTGATTGAGCATAAAGTCGACAAAATCCTGATAGAGCTGAACTTTGTCCTTTCCCCGGTAATCCAGATCGAAGGCGAGAGAGATCCACTGAAGCAACTCGCCGAAGGAACGGTGGGTATTGGTGATCAGCCCGACGGTGAGGTCATCGGATGCGTCGGTCAGCAGCCGGCGAACGAGTGTCGTCTTTCCCGAGCCGACTTCTCCGCTGATGACGACAAAACCCGTCTGCTCGGTCAGGCCGTACTCGAGCAGGCTCAGGGCCATCGCGTGGCCCCTGCTGAGGTAGAGAAAATCGGGATCGGGGATCAGCGAGAACGGTCTCTCGCAAAATCCGTAGTATGCTTCGTACATGGGAGGCTGCTAAGCTCTGATCATTGATGAAGGCGTCGTTCGCAATTCCCCTACCCACTGTATCTCTACCGAAATCCCCTTAATAATAGGTTGCGCTGCGTTGGGTCGATTTGTTGAGGACCGTGCCGATCAGGTTGCAACCCTCCACCAGGTCCAAGGTCCTTTCGATATCGCCCTTGCGCGTCTTCCCTTCCTGAAAAACGAGCAGACAGCAATCCACGTACTGGAGAAAGGCCATCGCGTCGTCCGTTATCAACACCGGCGATAGATCATAGAGCACGATCCGGTCCGGGTAACGCGTCTTGAGCTCGCGGGCAAGACCGACCATTTTCGGCGAGGACAGCATTTCCGAGGAATCCCGCAGCGAACCGCCCCCCGGCAGGATCACCAGACGCTCAATTCCCGGATTGACCAAGCAGTCGGACAATGACGCTTCACCAAGCAGATAGTCCGAAAGCCCCACCTCCGGCTCGATCTGGAAATAGGTGTGAACGCTGGGCCGGCGAAGGTCCAGATCGACGAGCAATACGGTGCGGTTGACATCCCTGGCGAGGCTGACCGCCAGGTTTACCGCCGTCAGCGTCTTCCCTTCGTCCATGTTGGGGCTGGTAATCGCAAGGGTCGTATGACCCGCGCCAACGAGCCGCTGCAATACCTGGGTTCTGAGGATGCGGAAGGTATCGGCCAATCCGTCGTGGGTCAGGCCGGCGATCACGCGACTTTCACGCAGTGCATTTCCCTGGGTACTGACGACACGGGTCTGTTGATAGGTGATATCTCCGGGAACCGCCGTATTCCTCGGTACAGGCGGCGCCCGCCGTTGTGCCGCCGGCTGGGGTTGCTGGAGCTGCTCCCTTTGCTGACGAGCCTTCTCCAGCGCTTTTTGGATCTTTTCCACGGACTTGATCTACCTTGTGCCGGGTCGAGGATTGTCAGAAATACTGGATCAGCAAGGTGTCCAGTCGGCGCTCGATGCCGATCCACAAGATCTCCAGGGGCCTGACGTTGTAGTGCACATAGGCAACGGCCCCGGAAACGATGGCGGCGGAGCCGAAACCGGCAAAAGCGCGGCGGCGCCAGTTGCGGACGATCTCGGCCCTCGTTCTGATATAGGGTACGACCACGAGTGGCGCCGCTCCGGTGATCGCGGCCACCTGACGCGGACCGTATACGGCGGAATCCGTTGCCTCCGCGAGGACCGCCGTTCCCGCGCCCGCCCCGAGAGAAAGGACCAGGCCGAGCACCAGGATCGCCATCCGATTGGGGCTCTCGGGTTCGGTCGGCCGTATCGGCGGCTCGATCAGCGTAAAGCGCTCGCTTTTACGTTCGGTCTCCAGGGCTTCACCCAGTTGTGCCGCCATCTGCTTGCTTTTGATTTCATGGTATTTACGAGTGGAGTCTTCCTGCAGCCGCTTCAGATGCAGATACTCCCGTTCCACCAGCGGCGTTTTGGTGATCCGCTCTTCATGCATCGCTATTTTCTGGGCGACGGCGGCGCGTTGCTCGGTGATCGCACGCTGTTCGGCCCGCGCCGCTTCCAACTGCACCTGCAACTGGATGTACGCCGGATTGTCCGGTGGCCGCTCGTTCGAAGACGCGGCCGGGGCTTGCTCGGCCTCGGACAGTGAAGATTCGACCCGGGCGACCTGGCGTTTGAGCTTGACCACATCCGGATGGTCTCCGGCATATCTCTCCTTCGACACCGCCAGTTCCGTCCGCAAGGCTCCGAGTCGGCGGCGAAGGGCGACGGTATCGGTCCCGTTGTGGGTTTCCTTTTCGAGAGCTTCGATCTCCCGGCGCAGCCTCACAACGTCCGGGTGCCCGGACCCGTATCTTGCCGATGCGCCGATCATCTCCGTCCGCAGCATGTCGAGCCTCTGGGCGGAGGTCGGAACCGGCCCGCCGTCCACCGAAGGAAAATTCGCGTTGGGGTTGATCTGCAATAACTGCGATTCCAGGTAGATCTGCCGTTCCTGCAGCGAATATGCCTGCCGTTTCAGGTCACGCTGTTCCCGCTCCGCCCGCTCGATCAATTGCAAATTGTACTGGAGCTGTTCCGGCAGGCTGCCGGCGTCGCGTGCCTTGAGGTCGCCGAGCCGCTTTTCGATATCGGAGATCTCCCGCTCCAACCTCGCCGCTTCGCCGCTCAGAAAGCCCGTTGCCTCGGCCGCGCTCTGTTGGCGGACCCGCAAGTTCTCGCTGAGATACAGCGAAACCAGCTCGTTCACGACCCGTTGAGCGTTCGACGGGCTCTGGTGCTCGAAGGACAGGGTGAAGGCGATGTTCGCCTTTCCCGCGCGGCCGCTTCTCGGGTCGATGACGTCGGCGCTGATCACTTTCATCGTCACCGCGTCCCGCATGTTCCCAATGATCTCGTTCAGCGGCAATCGGGTCCGCGCTTCGGAGTAGAGGTCGTACTTGTTGATGATGGTTGTCAGGTTTTGCGACGCCGTGGCCCGATGATAGATCGACTGGAGGCGTTGGTCGGCGTAGCTCGTGATCATCGACGAGACCAACTCCCGCGGGATGTTCGGCGCCTCGATCAGAATCGTCGCGGACGAGCGGTAGACGGGTGGCAGCAGCATGGCGATGGCCACGCAAATCGGGAAAAGAACGACGACCGGCAGCAGAAAGTGCCATTTTCGCCGTTTGGCGATGGCGATATAGTCCTGCGGTGACGTGAGTTCATCGATCACTGGCGCTTCGCCCTCACCGTGTGTGCTTGCTCGGCTTCACTTGGCGTTAGCGCGAAGCCGACAGCCTCGGCAGTTGGTATGTCAACGTCGCAAAGACGGCGTTCGAGTTGGCGGTTTCCCCGGACTCGTCGAACTTCTGCCAGCGGAAGCGATAGGAGCATCGCAAGGTCAGGTCCTCGGTCAATCGCCAGCGCACGCCCGGCGAAACACTGGCATAGTCGCGGCGCAAATCACTCGGGCCGGCGAGAGTTTCTTGGATAGAATACCGGCCGGAAAGGTCGACTGCAACCTTTTCTAGCAATTGATGATTAAAAAACAACCCAAACGCGGTGGTCTGCCGGATGATCCCCGTCGTCGTGCTCGGCGAGACATCCCGTGAGGCATTGGCGACCAGCGAAGTCCGCTCTCCGGCTTGATAGCGGACGTTCGCATCCAACAAATAGCCGACATCGTCGTCATTGTCCGAGATTCGCTCCCGCATATTTAAGGAGTTGGTGAACCGCACCGTGCCGTCGAGCCATGTGTAGCGCGGCCCGGCGAAAAAACTGGCCTGCCATCGCTCGGAGAAATCGTGGGTCCCGCCAATCTCGAAGCCGATTAAACTGGTTTTCCGGTCGCCGCGGGCACCGGTATTGAAATGAAACCCGGAAAAGCGGGCTTGGATCTGGGTCCGCGCGGTCAGTTGGCGGGTCCAGCCGAACCCACCGGAATACTGCGAGTAGCTGTCGAGATCCTTTGTGCTACGGGTAACGCTGACATAGTCGCCATACATATTGACGCTATCGAGCGGACTCAACTGGTACGTCCAGTTTGGCCCGACGCGGTAAAGCTCCCTCCTCTTGTTTTCTTCGATAAAAAGCCCGGTGTCCTCCTCGTCGCTGGTCCGGGTGGTGTCTCGGACGAAACTCGCTCCCAGCCCCAATGTGGCCCGTTCCATTTGATACGTCGTGTCGAGGTTGAACCGCTGGTCCGCGGAGTTCAGAGAGCTCTCCTGGGGAAAATAGGTATAGTCGAACGCCGAGTTGAGCCGCACTTGCAGGTTTGGGGTGCTAGCGCCAACATTCACGTTCGCGGTGCTCTTCGTACTCCACCGCGATTCCGCATCATCACTGCGGGCAGAAAACCTGAAATTGTCATCAAAGCTGAACTCTTGGCTTAGGTCGCCTTGCGCGTACCACTCCGCCGCATCGACGCGATCGCCTGCGAGGATCGTCGCAAAAACGGCAATGAGGCAAAGCGAGGTTATGCGCACGAAGTCTCTCCGGGGTCGGCGGCGCAAAAATAGCGGCCGTCAAGCCGGTCAGAACAAGGATTGGCCGGAAACCACGACGACATCGCCACTCTTCAGCGGGACGTTCATCTCCAACTGTCGCCCCTTCTTCACCTCGGAATAGTCGAAGGTGAGCACGATATCCTCACCGTTTTCCCGGCGCAGGACCCTGATGC
>JAUXFS010000391.1 GCA_030622775.1 Rhodospirillales bacterium
CCGGCCGGGTCCCTGCGTCGTCCTCGAGGACAACTCCCGAGTCTTGTTCGTCAGCACCGCCCCGCCGACGCCCCCGACCGCACCCACGTCCTCATCCCGCCCTCTCAAGGGGCCTGCAACCCGCCTTTTGCCGCGTTTCTGGGGGACAAAAATGGCATAGATATGGCATCCCGCCATCGCGGTTCATCTACATCTTGCGTAAGTGTGCTACGAATTACCGACCGACGCCACCCCCATATGGGGAGTGACCGGAACTCAACGATCACATACCCGAAACATCCCGCGGAAGCCAGTCCCAATGAACCGGAATCGCCGAATCGGTCTCGTTCCCGGCATCGCGAAAGGACATTCCGGAGGCGGGAAATGCCGTCGCCGGACGATCCGATCGGGGATTCGCCGACCGATTCGCCGAATCGCCCATCGAGATCCGGCCGGAAGGCTCCGGGGCTCCATTTCCGGGTGGCGTTTTCAGTCGAGATCGCCGATCCTGAATCGATCATGACCCCCGAACAGCGAAGCAAGGCGGAAGCGTTCCTCGAGCTCCATCGGCAGCCGCGGCTACTGGTGTTGGCCAACGTCTGGGACATCGCCGGCGCCCGGGTGTTCGAATGCGCCGGGTTCACCGCGCTGGCAACCACCAGCAGCGGCATCGCCGCCTCGCGGGGCTATCCGGACGGCGAGGTGATCCCCTTCGCGGAGATGCTGAGCACCATCGGCCACATCGTCGCCGGCACCCGGCTACCGGTCACGGCCGACATCGAAACGGGCTACGGCGAGACCATTCCGCAAGTGACCGAACACGTGGCGGCGGTGATCGAAGTCGGCGCGGTCGGCATCAACATCGAGGACGCTTCCACCGAGACCAAGTCGCTGTTCGACGTCGCGTTCCAGGTCGAGAAGATCCGGGCGATCCGCGGCCGGGCGTCGTTGATAGGCCTTCATCTGGTGATCAACGCGCGCACCGACACCTACCTGCTCCCCGATGAGGACGCGGCCGGTCGGTTCGCCGAGACGGTGGCGCGCGGCAAATATTACGCGGCGGCGGGCGCCGACTGCATCTTCATCCCCGGCGTCCAGGACGGAGAGCTGATTGCCCGCCTGGTGGCCGAGATCGGCGCGCCGATCAACGTCCTCGCCGGCCCCGCCACCCCGAGCATCCACGAACTCGAGGCGATCGGCGTCTCCCGCCTGTCGATCGGCGGTGGTGCGATGCGGGCAACCTTGGCGCTGATCCGCGACATCGCCGCCGAGCTGCATGACCAGGGAACCTACCGGACCCTGTTCCGCGAGACCCTGACCTGGGCCGAAATGGACGCATTGTTCGAGGAGTAGCGGTCGCAGCCTGTCTACTTCAGGAATTTGTCGATGATCGCCCGGATGCGGCCGTCCGCCTTCATCCGGGTCAGGCTGTCGTCGAAGGCGGCGACGATGGCGGGATCGACGGAGGCCCGGCTGAACATGAACCGGATCTCCTGACCCGGCAGCGCCAGCGGGTAGCGCTCGACCTCCGCCTCGATGCCGAGCGCCCTCGCCTCGGCGACCATCACGCCGATGTCCTCGGTCAGGAAACCGTCGATGCGTCCGTCGACCAGCCGGCGCAGGGCGGCCTTGTAGGTGGCGGCCGGCCTCACCCGGTCGCCGAACGCCGGATCGAGAACCAGGCCGGAAAACGGCGCGCCGTATTCGTAGCCGCCGATGGTGCCGAGCCGAAAATCCGTCCCGGCGAGGGCGTGAAGGCTCGGGATATTGAACCGGCCGCTCTCGCCGCGGCGGACATAGATCGCCATCTCGGCGCGCCGGTAGGGCACCGAGAAGGTGGCATAGCGCTCGCGCTCGTGCGAACGGGTGGCGCTGGTGGCGACGTCGACACGGCCCTCCTTCAGTTGCTCGAGGATCCGGTGCCAACCGTACTCCCGGTACTGCAGCGTGCAGCCGACTTCCTCGGCGGCGGCGCGGATCAACTCGATGTCGGCGCCGGTGAGGATGCTGCCGCGTTTGACGAAGGTATAGACGGCGTAGGGCTCCCAGCCGAGGACCAGGGTGCAATCCGCCCGGGCGGCGGACGCCCCCGTCACCACCGCCGTCAAGGCCATTGCCACAATTGACCGCCACATCCACCGCATGTCTACGTCCCTCCTTTCCGTTGCCCTCGGCCTTACCATAGTGCGCCCCCGCATGCGAGCGCGCCGCCGCCCCACGGCGGGTCCGAAGCGCCCCTCGACCGCGGGCCGCCGGGTCGAGACGGATCTCCATCTCTTATGGACATGCGAACGGAAATCACCATATGTGCACCGATGCGATTGAAAAGCCTTTGTGTCTTTGCGGCGCTCTGCGCGGCGGTCTGGGCCCCGCCCGGCGGCCCCGCCATCGCCGACAGCAAATTCGAATCCGGCCTCGAAACCTACGGAGACATCATGCAGATCGTGATTCCCGCCACGGCGGCGGCGATCTCGCTCGGCAAGGAGGACTACAACGGCACCCTGCAACTCACCACCGGCGCCCTGGTCACCTTCGGCGTGGTGATGGGGTTGAAAGAAGCGGTCGATTCCAACCGGCCCAACGGCAAGAGTAAGTCCTTTCCGTCGGGCCATACCTCCTCCGCGTTCTCGGGCGCATCGTTCCTGCACTACCGCTACGGCTGGGAATACGGATTGCCGGCCTACGGGGCGGCCGCCCTGGTCGGCGTCAGCCGGATCACCGCGAGCAAGCACTACTGGTACGACGTCGTCGCCGGCGCCGCCATCGCCAACGCCATCGCCTACGTGTTCACCGACACCATCGACGACGACGTGATCATCATTCCCGTCCTCGACAAGCGGAAGAAGAACTTCGAGATCCTGCTCAAGCTCGGACTGCAGTTCTAGCCGATCCCCGTCCATTCCCCTGCACTTCGCTAGTGAACCGACGGCGGTTCCACCGTGCCCGCCGGCTCGTCGACGGTGATCGTCCGGCGGATCTCGTCGGTCTTGAAGCCGAGCGCCATCGGCCGGACGACGCCGGGCAGCACCGCCACGTCGTAGAGCTCCTCGACGATTCCCTCGATCCGCAGCCAGTGGACGATATCGCCCGAGCGGGTGTCGATGACCATCAGCCCGCAGCGGGGCTCGGCGTCCCGTTCGGCCAGGTTGCGGTCGAGCCTGAGGCCGGAGAAGGTCCGGTTCTCGCGGCATTTCGACAGCCCGACGACGGCGAAATCGCCGTGAAAGGCGAGCCCGCGCAGTTAGCCGGGACAGAACGTCACCGGATCGAACCCGCCGGAGCGCCGGTCGACGGTGCCGAGAAACCCGGTCCCCGAGTCCAGCAGCCACAGCCGGCCGTCGTGCAGCCTGGGCGAGTGCGGCATCGACAG
>JAUXFS010000031.1 GCA_030622775.1 Rhodospirillales bacterium
CCTGCTCGATCAACGTTCGTACAAAATTCCCGTTGCGTCGCTCCCGCTCGAGGTCGACCGGCGGCGGGGCGCCCTCTTCAGTGCCGGCAATCTCCCGCAGGAACAGCGATTGGCCGAGCCAGCCGCCGCCATTCTCGGCGGGTTCGCCAATCAGCATGAGAACTTCGTCCTCGCCCGCGAGGGCGATGGTGGCCATGCGATCCACGTCCTCGATCAGGCCGACCCCACCGATGCTCGGCGTCGGCGGGATCGCGATCCCTTTGGTTTCGTTGTAGAAAGAGACATTGCCGGAGACCACCGGAAAGTCCAGAGCTTGGCAGGCCTCGGCCATACCGGAGACGCAGCCGGCGAACTGGCCCATGATCTCGGCCTTTTCCGGGTTGCCGAAATTGAGGCAATCGGTGATCGCCAGCGGCTTGGCGCCGACGGCGACGAGATTGCGCCACGCTTCCGCCACCGCCTGTCGGCCGCCCTGAAGCGGGTCGGCGAAACAATACCGCGGCGTGCAATCGCATGTCAGCGCCAAGCCCTTGGCTGTTCCGTGGACGCGGACGACGGCGGCGTCGCCGCCCGGGCGCTGAACGGTGTCGGCCATGACCATGTGGTCGTACTGCTCCCAGATCCAGCGTTTGCTCGCCAGGTCGGGGGATGAAACAAGCCGCTTCAGCACCGCTATCGGATCGTCGGAAACGGCGACGCTGTCGGCCTCGATGACCTGGCGGGCCGGGGTCGCCAAGTGCGGACGGTCGTACTCCGGCGAGGCGAGGGCGAGCGGGTCGACGGGCAGGTCCGCGACCACCCCTCCATGGTGTCGGACCACCATGTGTCCGGTGTCGGTGACGCGTCCGACGACGGCGAAATCCAGCTCCCATTTCTCGAAGATGCGGCGGGCCTCGTCCTCGCGGGCCGGCTCCAGGACCATCAGCATCCGCTCCTGGCTCTCCGACAGCATGATTTCGTACGCCGTCATCCCGGCTTCGCGGATCGGGACGTGATCCAGGTCCAACTCGACGCCGACGCCGCCCTTCGACGCCATCTCGAACGATGACGAGGTCAGACCGGCGGCGCCCATGTCCTGGATGGCGATGATGGCGTCGGTCGCCATCATCTCCAGGCACGCCTCGATCAATAGCTTCTCGGTGAACGGATCGCCGACCTGGACCGTCGGCCGCTTCTCTTCCGAGTCGTCGCTGAATTCAGCCGAGGCCATGGTGGCGCCATGGATGCCGTCGCGTCCGGTCTTGGAACCCACGTAGATGATTGAGTTGCCGATACCGGCGGCGGCGGAATAGAAGATCCGCTTTGCGTCCGCCACGCCGACCGTCATGGCGTTGACCAGGATGTTGCCGTCGTAACCGGGGTGGAAAGTGCATTCGCCGGCCACCGTCGGAACGCCGACGCAGTTGCCGTAGCCGCCAATGCCGGCGACGACGCCGGCGACCAGATGGCGCATCTTCGGGTGTTGCGGGCTGCCGAAGCGCAGCGCGTTGAGGTTGGCGACGGGCCGGGCGCCCATGGTAAAGACGTCTCGCAGGATGCCGCCGACACCGGTGGCGGCGCCCTGGTAGGGCTCGATGTAGGACGGGTGGTTGTGGCTTTCCATTTTGAAGATGACGGCCTGTCCATCACCGATGTCGACGACGCCGGCGTTCTCGCCGGGGCCGCAGATGACCCAGGGCGCCTCGGTGGGCAGCTTGCGTAGCCACTTCTTCGAGGACTTGTAGGAGCAGTGCTCGCTCCACATCACCGAGAAGATGCCGAGTTCCGTGAGGTTGGGCTCGCGGCCGAGCATGTCGAGGATCTTGCCATACTCCTCGCGCGACAGGCCGTGCTGCGCGACCATATCCGCGGTGATGTCGGTGGCGAGAGCTCGGGTCATGAGAAGGCCTCCACCAGGCCCTTGAACATCGCCCGTCCGTCGGTGCCGCCGTGCTGCGGTTCGGCGAGCCGTTCCGGATGCGGCATCAAGCCGAGGACGTTGCCGCGATCGTTCAGGATCCCGGCAATGCTGCGTTGCGAACCGTTGGGGTTGCCGGTTCCGTTGATCGCGCCTTGCGGGGTGCAGTAGCGGAAGGCCACCCGGCCGGTATCGAACAAACGGTCGATCGTGTCGCTGTCGGCGAAGTAACTCCCTTCGTTATGGGCGATGGGCATGCGAAGGATCTGGCCCAGCCGGTAGCCGCGGGTAAACGGCGTGTCGTTGTTGTCGACCTTGAGATGGACGTCCTTGCACAGGAATTTGAGATCGACGTTACGCATGAGAACTCCCGGCAACATTCCAGCCTCGGTCAGCACCTGAAAGCCGTTGCAGATTCCGAGGACGGCGACGCCGGCTTCGGCTCGCACCTTCACTTCCCGCATGATCGGCGAGTGTGCCGCCATCGCCCCCGCGCGAAGGTAGTCGCCGTACGAAAAGCCTCCGGGAACAACGATCAGGTCGAGATCCGGAAGCGCCGTATCCCTGTGCCAAACCATGACAGGTGGCGTTCCGATCGCCCTCTGCAAGGCCACGGCGACGTCGCGGTCGCAGTTGGAACCGGGAAAGACGATAACCGCGGCTTTCATTTCAAACCCCAGGATTTCGAAGACCGGATTTCAGGGAGTGACCCGACGGAAAGGCCGCAAAACGTCCATCACGGAACGATGAGCGCCGACGGCTGAATCTTATTCCGAAATGTCGATCGTATAGTTCTCGATAACCGTGTTGGCGAGGAGTTGCCGGCACATTGCGTCCACACGATCGTGTGTCCCCACGGGATCGGCGTCCGACAGGTCGATCTCGATATATTTGCCCTGACGGACTCCGTTGACACCCGAAAAACCGAGTGTCTCGAGGGCGTGCTGAACCGCCTTGCCTTCCGGGTCCAGAACACCGCTCTTCAACGTGACGTGAACCGTGGCCTTCACCGCTATTTCACTCCTACCCTAGTGCATAAGTTTATTGCATGGTCTCCGGGCCCTTGATGTCCGCGGGGCCGCTTTCGGGAAGAATTCCCAGGCGGCGGGCCACTTCCTGGTAGGCGTCGGCGATCTTGCTGAGGTCGTCGCGGAAGCGCTCTCTGTCCAACCTCTCACTGGTCTTGATATCCCACAGCCGTGAAGAATCGGGACTGATCTCGTCGGCGAGAACGATGCGCATATGCTCGTCTTCCCACAGCCTTCCGAACTCCACTTTCAGGTCCATCAACCGGATGCCGATGCCGAGGAACAAGCCGCTGAGAAAATCGTTGATCCGCAGAGACAAGGACATGATCTCATCCAGATCCTGGGGCGCGGCCCATCCGAATGCGGTGACATGCTCCTCCGAAACCATCGGATGATTGAGCGGCTCCGACTTGTAGTAGTATTCGACGATCGAGCGTGGAAGCGGTGTGCCCTCGGCCATGCCGAATCGCTTGGCGAATGATCCGGCGGCGACGTTACGGACAACCACCTCAAGCGGGATGATCTCAACCTCGCGGACAAGCTGCTCACGCATGTTCAGTCGGCGAACGAAGTGGGTAGGCACACCGATTTCACCCAGACGCGTCATCAGATATTCGGAAATGCGATTGTTGAGAACGCCCTTGCCGGTGATCACGCCCCGCTTTTGAACATTGAAGGCCGCGGAATCGTCCTTGAAGTACTGAACAAGGGTGCCGGGCTCGGGTCCTTCAAACAGGATCTTAGCCTTGCCTTCGAAGATTTGTCTGCGTCGGGCCATATTTTTAAATCCCGTGATGGCGACGCACCCACCCGTGCAATCGCGAAGCTCGCTTCATATAGCAACTGTCCAGCGCCAAGACAATGTCACCGCTTGGCGGTTCCAATTACATACAGACGGGAGCGTAACTGTTTTCCCCGGGATTGCCGGGCGCAAACAGCCACACCGGCTTCGCGTCGGAGAGACCATCGGCGGGAAGCGCGATCAGCGACGACGAGACGGTGCCGAAGCCGGTATCCGTGGCGACGCATATTGCGCCGCCCGGGCCGGCACCCTGGTCATGCTCCCTGCTGGCAAGAAGAGCCTTCCACTTCGACCAATCGCCAGTTGCCGGATCCGGCGCCATGGCCGCTTCGAACCGAGGGAGGTACTTGCATATTCTTGGCGAGTTCGTGTCGTTGCGGTCGTAGGCGGTAATCATCGACAGACCCGGCGGCAGCTCGGAAACCTCGACCGTGCCGCCGGCGCGGGATCCATTTCCACCGCGTCGGGCGCGAACCCAGAAGGCCTCTCTACGGTCGGCAATGATCATATTGAAAGGCCGATAGGCGTGCGGGTCGATGTCTGCGATCGCTTCGGCCGCGACCCGGGCCTCGGCGTTGTCAAGCGCCTCCAGCGGCAATTCTCCGCGACTTCTCAGCCCGGGGGCGGGACCGAGTGTGTTGAGGCGATTGAGGACCGCGGCGACAACGCCGAAATCGTTGAGGCCAAGCCAGGTGCCGCGACCGAGTTCGTCCAATCCGGCGATCACCCGTGGGCGATCCGACCAGTGCCGGGCCGGCGGCCTCGAGGGACGATCGGCCATCTCGTCTCGATTCGCCGCCAGTAGCAACGGCCATTTGTGGCCCCGGCGGTTCAATATCACCACTGTGCACATGATTCCCCTGACATAGCCGGTTCAGGCAAACAACGCCACAGTCGAGCACCGGAGTCTCTTGCCGTTGCGACCCGAACCGGGGCACCCTATGTCAGGCTCAGATCACTGGATTCGGATTCGGCCAAAGAGGCGCAAATCGTCATGACCGACACTCTTCGTGAGATCGAAAAGGGCCACGAAGCAAAGTACAAGCTCGATGAGGAACTGCGCTTCAAAGCGCAGTGCCGACGCGACAAGCTACTCGGGTTGTGGGCCGCCGAACATCTGAGTATGACCGGCTCCGAGGCGGACGCGTACGCCAAAAGCCTCGTTCGCCTTGGTCTCGACGGGGCAGGGGTCGACAACGTCGTCGATAAGGTGATGACCGACTTCGAGAAGATGGGTGTGAATCTGACCCAAATGGGCGTGACGACCGCCGTCGAGCAATTCTACGCCACCGCCCTTGAACAGCTCTCGAAGGACTTCCCCGAAGCCCTTGATCGAGATCACGTGCGGGTAGGCGACTGAAATGCTCAAGCTTCGCCGAACAACCTCGTGAACACGGTGTCGACGTGTTTCGTGTGGTAGCCCATGTCGAACAGGCCCGTGAGGGCTGCGTGGTCCAGGTGCTGGGCGACTTCGGGATCGGACTTCAGCAAGTCGAGAAAATTGCCGCGTTCCTTCCAAGCGTCCATCGCATGGCGTTGAACGGTTTGGTAAGCGTCCTCGCGGCTCATTCCGGCCTGGGTCAGGGCCAGGAGCACCCGCTGCGAGAATACCAGCCCGTGAAGCCTGTCCAGGTTTTCTTGCATCGTCTTCGGGTAGACCACCAACTTGTCGATCACGCCGACAAGCCGCGCCAGGGCGAAATCGAGGGTGACGGTCGCGTCGGGCCCGATCATTCGTTCCACCGATGAGTGCGAGATGTCCCGTTCGTGCCACAGGGCGACGTTCTCCAAGGCGGGAACGACGGCGGCGCGGACGACGCGGGCAAGTCCGGTCAGGTTTTCGGTCGAGATCGGATTGCGCTTGTGTGGCATGGCCGACGAGCCCTTCTGGCCCGGAGAGAAGTACTCCTCCACTTCCAGCACCTCGGTCCGTTGCAGATGACGGATCTCGATCGCCAGGCGTTCCATTGAACTGGCGATGACGGCGAGGGTGGCGAAGAACATCGCATGGCGGTCGCGCGGGATGACCTGAGTCGAAACAGGCTCGACCTGTAACCCAAGTTTTTCGGCCACATGTCTTTCAACGGCGGGATCGATGTTGGCATAGGTCCCGACGGCGCCGGAAATGGCACAAGTGGCGATTTCCTCCCGTGCGGCCGCCAAGCGCCTGCGGTTTCTGTGCCATTCGGCGTAGTAGCCGGCCAGTTTGAGGCCGAAAGTCGTCGGTTCGGCGTGAATCCCATGGCTCCGGCCGATGCAGAGGGTGTCTTTGTATTCGTATGCCCGCCTTTTCAAGGCCGCCAGAACAGCGTCGACATCCTCGAGTAGGATGTCCGCGGCCCTGGCCAACTGAACCGCGAAGCACGTGTCGAGAACGTCCGACGATGTCATCCCCTGGTGCAGGAAACGAGCCTCCGGGCCTACGTGCTCGGCGACGTTGGTCAGGAAGGCGATCACGTCGTGCTTCGTTTCCTGTTCGATTTCGTCGATGCGCTCTACTTCGAAAGCGCCGCGCTCCCACACCGCGCGCGCCGCCTCTTTGGGGATCACGCCGAGTTCCGCTTGCGCGTCGCACGCGTGGGCTTCGATCTCCAACCAGATGCGAAAGCGCGTCGCCGGTTCCCATATGTCGGTCATCTTGGCGCGGCTGTAACGGGGTATCATCGGAACCTCATCGGGCGATTGGGCGGGGCGGTGGCGGCGCGATATTACCCGAAGTAAGCCCGTTGTCGAATGGCCCCGTGGAGAATGGATGGTATCGTGTCGTGGTCTTGTTCAATCCGGGAGATCAATGTTGGACTCGAGCCATCCCGCCACCCGAAAAAGCTCAACCTCGACGAAACTGCCGACCATTCCGCTGTTTGACGTGAGAGCGGAGGGCCCGCTGGCGCTGCTCGACAAGGCCCCGCATTCTTTGGCGGCGGTCGTGGCCGAAGGGCGCAGGCGGCACGGAGGGCTGGCGCTGCGGTTGGGTGATCGTGCGACCTGGCAATGGCTGACGCGGAATCGAAACCCTTACCGGGAAGAAATCGCCGCGGTTGCGGCACATGTATCTCTTCCCGGCGTATTCCTTCTCAATCTGTCCTACGAATGGTCTTGTACTTGCGGGGTCGGACCCGATCCCTCGGGCGAGGGCAGCAGAATGCTCCGTACCCTGGATTGGCCGATGAACGGCATCGGCCGCAACGTCGTCGTCGCCAGGCAGGACGGCGGCGCCGGTCCCTACTACAACGTGACCTGGCCCGGCTACGTCGGCGTGCTGACGGCGATGGCTCCGGGACGATACAGCGCCGCGATCAACCAGCCGCCGATGCGCCGGTTCACCCAGTCGTGCTGGTTCGACTGGGCGATCAATCGTACGGGCGTGTGGCGGAAATCGGGTCTGCCGCCGTCGCACCTTCTGCGCCGGGTGTTCGACGAATGCCGCACCTATGCCGAGGCCAAGGCGATGCTCGTCGACACGCCCTTGTGCATCCCGGCGTTCTTCACCCTGAGCGGTGGCGAGGAGCAAGAGGGCTGCACGATCGAGCGTCTCGAACACCGGGCGGCGGTTCACCAGGCGCCGGCCAGCATCGCCAACCACTGGCTCGCCTTCGACCACCCCGGACACGACCGCGGGACCGACAGCCTCGGCCGGTGGACCCGGATGGAGCGGGTCCGTGACCGGGCCGGCGACGATTTCTCGTGGGTGGTCCCGCCGATTCTCAACGAAACCACCCGGCTCGCCGTCATCGCCAATGCCCGACGCGGCCTGTTGACGGTTCAGGGCCGCGAAGTCAACGGTCCGGCGACGCGGGTGTTCAGTCTTGAGGGACGCCTTCGCGACGAAACAGGGCGAACCACGCCAGGGTCAGAACCTGCAGGCCGAGCATGATGCCGAAGGCCGCCCGGTATCCCTCCGGGGCGTATCCCCCGGCGGCGGTGACCGGCCACAGGTTGATGACCGCCCCGATTCCCCACTGCCCGGCGAACGCGACAACGAACACGAGGACATTGATCCCGGTGTTCATCCTTCCCGTCATATGGGGCGGGAACCGCTGCGAGAGCGCCGCGTAGGGAAGGATGCCGGCGGTGCCGAAGAACCCGAACGCCATCCACGTGGCGAGGACCGCGCCCGTCCACTGGGCGACCACCGCCGCCTGGACGATCATGAACAGGGACATCCCGACGACGGCGACGATCAGCGGGCGGATGCCCAGGCGGCTCAGACGCTCGGCCAGCCAGCCGGTGACGATGAAGCCGGCGACCATGGAAGCGGCGACGAGGAACAGATAATCGGCGACGGCGACGCGGTCCAATCCTCCGACATCGCGTAGCCACGGGCCCGACCACAGCCCCTGGATGGAGAGGAACGAGGCCTGCGACATCACCGTGACCGGCGCCGCTCGCCAGAACAAAGAGCTGGTGAAGACCCGCAGGATTCCGCCGATCTGGTCGCGGAGGGAGGAGCCGGAACGGGTGCTATGGTGTTCGGGAACGATGGTGAAAATGGCCACGGCAACCACCAGGGTCAGTCCGCCGAGAACGAGAAACACCCCGCGCCAGTCGGTCACCGCCAGCGCCGCCTCCACGGGCGTTGTCGCCGCCAGCGCGCCCAAGCCGCCGGCAGCCATCTGACATCCGTTGATCAACGGCAGGCGCTGGCTGGGAAACCACATGACGAAGGCCTTGAATGCCGCCATCAGGCAGGCTGAAACCCCGAGGCCAATCATCGCCCTGCCGACGATCAGGCCCACGGTACTGTCCGCGGTGGCGAAGATGAACGCGCCGGCGGCGGCAAACAGCAGCAACGTTGCCTCGGTTCGGCGAGGCCCCAAACGGTCGAGAAGAATTCCCAGAGGAAGCTGGAAGGCGGCGAAAGTGAGAAAGTATGCGCTCGTCAACAGGCCAAGATGATTGGCATCGAGTCCCACGTCGCGAACCAAATCCGGGGCGATGACCGCGTTCACGACTCGATAGAGGTAGGAAAGGAAATAGCCCAGCGCGAACGGGACGAAGACGCGAAGAAGGATCATATGCATCTGGTTCCGTTGTTGACGTTGAGCTTGAAGTAACGGCTTACCCCCTTGTATCCCGTCCGATCAACATTTGGCTCGAAGGCGGTCTACGGCCGGCGGGCGGGAATGCTTTCGGCGCGTCGATGCGGATCGGCTGAAATCCTCCGGTGCCGGACCATCCCACCTTGTGAAACCGTGGATTCCTGGGATATCCCTTCCTTAGAATCGCGCTCGCAGGCAAGATGTGCTGAGATCTGTGTCCAATGGCGTGGGAATTGTGGGCTGGGGAGCCAATCTTGAGACGCAAGTTTTCGTTTTTGGAGCGCTTCTCTCGGCTGATCCATTTCCGCTTGGTGGTGCCGCTGAAGCGCAGTCGGCACTCGCCGGAGCATAGCGCCCGCGGGGTGATGGTGGGGCTCTTTTGGGCATTCACCCCCCTGGTCGGCGTTCAAATGTATCTGGTTTTTCTTACTTGGCTTGCCACTCGCCGGAACCCTCGTTTGGCGTTCGGCCTCATCGTTGGACTGGCGTGGACCTGGGTCACAAACGTGTTCACCATCTGGCCCGTGTATTACGCGTTTTACTTTACCGGGCGGATTTTCCTGGGCCGGAAGGGGGGGGCGACCGGATACGACAGTTTTGTCTCCAGATGGGAATCGGTTTTGGCCGCCAACGACGGATTTATCGAGACGTTATATGCCTCGGTGAGGCTTATCGCCCATGACCAAGGCTTGGCGATGGCGGTTGGCTGCGTGCCTTACGCATTCGGCGGGGCATGGTTGGGCTACTACTGTACACTTCAATTCGTAAGAAGGCGGCGTCGGGGACGCCAGCGGACCGCGGC
>JAUXFS010000118.1 GCA_030622775.1 Rhodospirillales bacterium
CTGTTTGTAGAGGCGGTATTGTGGGTGGCGCGCACGGGGTCGCCTTGGCGCGACCTTCCGACGGCCTTTGGCAAGTGGGGGACTGTCTATACGCGGTTTTGGCGGTGGTCCCAAAAGGGCAGATGGGAGAGTCTCTTCAAGAGGTTATCCGAGGACCCGGACTTCGAGTACGTGATGATCGACGGCACCATTGTCCGGGTCCATCAACATGGCGCCGGCGCAAGGGGGGGACTCAAAATCAGGCTATCGGACGCTCGCGCGGCGGCTTGACGACCAAGATTGCGGCCTTGGTGGATGCACATGGAAACTTGGTGCGCTTCATCTTGCTTCCCGGTCAGCGCCACGACATCAAGTCGGTCGAAGCGCTGCTGGCCGGGATCGACTGCGAGGCCTTCATCGGCGACAAGGCGTTTGACGCCAAGGCGCTGCGCGCGCGTCTGGCAGAAGATCGCATCGAGGCGGTCATTCCCCAGCGCAAGGGGGCTGTCGAGCTTATCGACTATGACCGCGAGAAGTACAAATGGCGCCATCTGGTCGAGAACTTCTTCTGCCAGATCAAGGCGTTCCGCCGCATTGCCACCCGCTACGAGAAAACCGATAAATGCTTTGAGGCGATGATATACCTCGTCAATGCATTCCTATGGACCAAGTGAATGTATACAGGCCCTAGTTCTTTTTTGTGGGGATGAGCATGATTTTCTTGGATTGGAGAAGCCGCACCTCTCGACGATTCGGGATATGTGTTTCGGCCCTGCTCACCGCTCTAGCGCTCGCCGCAGCCTCCACCACTTTGGCCGCGACCGAGGATGATCTCGCGATGACCTTTTCTTCCGAGCGCGTCGTTGGCGGACCGGGGAACATCGTCGGAGCGGTGACGAACCGATCCAACCTGCGCTATCCCTGCGTCGACGCCGTGTTCTCCCTCAGCACCCACTATGATGATCGCCAAAAGGGGCTGCCTGTCGTCAGCTACGGAAATCAATCGATCCGAATTCGCGATATCGCCCCGGGCGCGACGATCCGCTTCAGCGCGCCACTGCTTCGCAAGGCGGGCGTCGGGTTTCTTCGTTATGAAACCTGCGCGGAGCCGGTCGCTGAGTCTCCATCATCGCAGACCGCGGCGCGTCCCGAGATCAAATCGTTCCGCGCCAGCCACCAGTACGCACAGAGGAACAAGCCGGTCAAACTCTTCTGGACGACGCGAAATGCAAGCGCAGTCAGTCTGTTAGCGAACGGCATCGAGATTGAGACGCAGCGTGACCTTGCCACGGTCGAATCTGCCGGCTTTCCGGTCTCGCCCGACGAGGCAACCACCTACCTCCTGATTGTCGAGAATCGGGACGGGCGCAAGGCATCGCAAGAGGTCAGGGTCGGCGTGGTAAAGGTCACCCGTAGGGGCTCCTGCAAGATTGCGGGCCGGGTTACCGGCAGCTGGCGCCGAGATATCGCCGAAAGACCTGGCGGCCCAACAAGCGAATGGATCGTCGACATGCTGCTTTTCAAGCGTGGCGAGAGCATGCCGAAGGCTGAAGCGAAGGTCAGCGGTGGGCGCTATGTCTTCGATCGTGTGCCCGTGGAAGGGTCCTATTTCGTTCGTCCATCCTGGGAGGGCCAGCCCAATCAGGTCGATGTTCGCAATTGCCGAGAGGGTAAAACACTCCAGATCCGCGATATCCGCATTACAGGCCGCCCGCTGATCGACTGACTGGCGGTGTCAGAGGTGATACGGTTGAGGCGAACCTAATCGAAAAGCGGACGCCACAAGCGTATCATTGGGTTGCCGTACAGTAGTGATCTGGCTTCGGTCTACACCCTGACCACATCACGGCCCGTTTTGCCGTTGCGTTTCGCTTGGCGCTTAACCGCGTGAATCTGGAGGATTCTGTTTTGACCGGACACCCGTGGAAGGTCGAAGATGAAGGTGTCGGCCGGGTTGTCCGGCCGTGACATCGAGCCGAAACCGGGAGACACTCGATGGCGAACGTCGATTTCGACCAGGCGGGCCTGATGGTTCGCTTCAGCCCCAGTTGTTGGCTGAACACGTCGTGCGAGTACCAGCCGGAGAAACCGTCGCAGTTCGGCGCCGAGGTGACCAACGCCGGCTATTCGGACTGGTCCTATCGGCCGGTCGCCGCTTTCCCCAAGCCGACCGGGTTCCGTATCGCGCGCCAAGGCGGCGACTACACGGTCTCAGCCCGCATCGATGACGGCCCGTTCGAGATCATCCGGATCGCCAGGCTACTGGAAGACGACGGCGTCGGCCCGGCGATGGTCGGGCCCTATGCCTGCAGCCCGAACGGAGACGGCTGTACGGTCGGGTTCACCCGATTCACCATCGGCTGAGAAACCATAGCCGTCGCGCCAATCGTCATCTTCCGATCGCTTGGAATCGCACCAAAGTGCACATCCGGACGCGCGCTCCCCTTGACATAAACTAATAAACTAGATATATAGTTTTTTGTAACTTGGTTAGAGCGTGCGGAGCACACATGTTGACACTCGAGGCCGCTGTACAGGGTTTCTCCGCCGTCGGATCGGAGCCGCGGCTCGACCTGCTGCTCACCCTGGTGCGTGCGGGACCGGACGGGTTGTCCATAGGAGACATTCAACAGCGTCTGGGGATCCCCGCGTCCACCCTTGCCCACCATCTCAGGTTCCTCGTCGGTTCGGGCCTGATCGAGCAGGAGAAGCAGGGACGGACCGTCATCAACCGTGCCGCCTTCGAGCGGATAGAGGCGCTCGCCGCGTTCCTGCTGCGCGAGTGCTGCGCCGACATCGCCCCGAAAGCGGGAACCACGGATCGTGTCGGTCAGGCCGCTATGGGAGAAAGCCATGGCTGAACTCGCACTGAAAGGCATCCGGGGACTGCAACGGGGCTTCGTCCAAATGAGCTCGGTCTGGATGTTGGTCATGTTGATCCCGCTGGTGGTGCTTGCCATCGATCCGGACCGGCTGAACTCGATCCTGCACATTGCGGTCACCGCGCTCGGCGGCACGTTGCCCTACATCGCCATCGCGGTTCTGATGATTGCCTACCTGAAGGCAAGCGGTGCCGAATCCGTGGTCGCCCGCGCTTTCGAGGGCCGGGAAACGCACATGATCGTGCTCGCCGCCATCTTCGGCGGTCTCGCGCCGTTCTGCTCGTGCGAGGTGATACCGTTCATTGCCGGTCTGCTCGCGGTCGGCGCGCCGCTCTCGGCGGTCATGGCTTTCTGGCTTTCATCCCCACTCATCGATCCGCCGACCCTGTTGATCACGGCGGCCGCGCTGGGATGGAAGTTCGCCATCGGCAAGGCGGTAGCGGCGGTCGTCCTCGGATTGATCGGTGGTTTCGCCATTCGCGCCATGATCCGGCACGGCGCCTTCGCTCAACCGTTACGCCAGCGAACGACCGGTGGCTGTTGCGGCTGCGGCCCCTCGCCCTTCGAAGGCACGCCGGTATGGGCTTTTTGGTCAGAGGCCCCGCGCCGCGAAACCTTCAGAACCGAAGGCATGGCGAATGCGGTCTTCCTGCTGAAATGGCTAACCCTCGCCTATCTGCTGGAAGCCCTGCTCATCACCTATGTGCCGGCGGAAGTGATTGGCGCCGTGGTCGGCGGAGACGGTTTCTGGCCGATCGTCGTCGGCGCGCTCGTCGGTGCGCCAGCCTACCTCAACAGCTACGCCGCGCCGCCATTGGTGGCCGGGCTGATGGAACAGGGAATGAGCGCGGGCGCGGCGATGGCCTTCATGGTGGCCGGCGCCGTGAGTAGCATTCCGGCGATGGCGGCTGTCTGGTCCCTGGTGAAGCGCTCGGTTTTCGTTGCCTATTTCGCCTTGGGGATCGGAGGCGCGATCCTTATCGGAGTGGCGTTCGCGGCTATCGTTTGATGCGACCCTGACGGCACGGCCTCCATCAACCCCGCATCAAGTCCTCCACTCGCCGCCGGGGCACTAACCCCCGGTGACGATCAGGACGATACCGAGGGCGAGGATCAGCGACGCGATCAGCCGGCGGCCGGTCGATCCCTCGCGCAGGAGCAAGCCGCCGAGGATCACCGACAGCGGGATCGACGCCTGACGCACCGACGTCACCGCGGCGACATCGCCGCCCATTTCGTAGGCGGTCAGGATCAGGATATAGGAGCCGTAGACCATCGACGTCAGCAACAGGGTGTGGAACGGGCGCGCCAGCAGCGTACCGACGCCGCGCAGGAAATTCGGCCCGATCCCGACCCGCCGGTACAGCACCGCGTAGATCGGCGCGCAGGTGATCTCGACCCAGAAGAACAGCACCGGCGGCTCGATGGTCTGCATCAGCCGGGAGTCGGCGAGCGAATAGACGCCGGTGCCGCACATCGCCAGCACCGCGAAGCCGAGGGTGCGGGGGTCGTCGAGAAAGCGGGTGCCGCGGCGGTAGAGCAACACGAAACCGCCGGCCAGCACCAGGGCGATGGCGAACAGCAGGCTGGTGTCGTAGCGCTCGCCGAACACCAGGAAGCCGACGACGACGATGAACAGCGGCGACGCGCGCACGATCGGATAGTAGGCCGAGATGTCGCCCCGTTTCAGGGTCGTGAGCAGCGAGGTGCCATAGAGGATCTGTCCCGCCACCGAGACCAGGATGAGCGGCCAGACCTCAGCAGCCGCCAGGATGTCGGCGCCGATGACCAGGGCGTGGATCAGCCCGAACAAAGACAGCTGCACGGTCAGGATGAAAAACGCCCCCTCCGGCCGGGGGCTGCGCTTGACCAGCAGGTTCCACAGCGGATGGAGCGTCGCCGAGACGAGAACCAGGGTGGCGACGAGGGGATCCAACGGCTGTTCCCCGGGGCCTACGCGGCGGGGGGCCCGGCCGCCCGGTCGATGTACTCCCGAGCGACGGTCCAGAACGCGTCGATGCCGCGCAGGTGGGCGCGCTCCTTGAGACAGACCAGCGACTCGGTCATCGTCCGGTCGCAGTCCACCAGGTCGAGGGCCTGGAGGCGCCGGTCATCGCCGAACTCCGGGCGCGAAACGATGCCGACGCCGATGCCGGCGGCAACCGCCTCGCGCGCCGCCTCGCGGCCCTCCGCCTCCATCATCACCTTGTAGACGACGCCGATGCGGTCGAGTTCCTCCTCGACGATGCGCCGGGTGATCGAGCCCTTCTCGCGCATCACCAGCGGCTGGGAGGTGAATTCCGCGAGCGAAACCCCCTTGCGGCCGGCCCACGGATGGTCGCGATTGACGAAGGCGACCAGCGGGTCGCTGCGCAGCGTGATCACCAGCAGCCGGTCGTCGGTGGGGACGTCGGCAAGAACGCCGATGTCGGCGGTATAGTCGAACACCTGGCTCAGCACGTCGTCCGAGTTGCCGATGGTCAGGGCGACCGAGGCCCCCGGAAACTTCTCGCGAAACTCGCCGATCAGCCGGACCACGTGAAGCGGGGCGTCGGCGGCCATCTTCAGGTGACCGACGCGCAGCGCCTGGCTCTCGGTGAGCAACCGAACCGCCTCCTCCTCCAGCTCGAACAACCGCCGGGTGATCTCCAGAAGCTGCCGGCCGAACTCGGTCAGCCGCACCGAGCGCTTGTGGCGGTCGAACAACAGGACGTCGAAACGCTTCTCCAGCTTGCGAACC
Source organism: Rhodospirillales bacterium (assembly GCA_030622775.1). Lineage (GTDB taxonomy): Bacteria > Pseudomonadota > Alphaproteobacteria > Rhodospirillales > Defluviicoccaceae > JAUXFS01. The sequence goes on from JAUXFS010000118.1 coordinate 5,602, forward strand.
TGATCGGAAATCGCCGGCTGGGTCAGGTGCAGCCGGCCGGCGGCCTTGGAGAACCCGCCGTGAACGGCGACCGCGTGAAAGGCGCGAAGCTGGGAATAATACATAACCGTAATCTATGAATAACGTCAAAAACGGTGGTTTAATTTATGATAAGAAACCCCGCCCCAATCCGTCAAGCAACGGACACCATTTTTGAGCCGGGCTCGTCGTGGGATGACAAAAGCGGGCGAGGCTGATCATATGGCAATTGGGGTGGCGGCGTGGCTCGGCCGGGTGAGGGGCGCGGGAGCGTGAGGAAGGCATGGAGATGAAGCAACCGACTTCCGGCACCGAAACGCCGGCGCAGACCGAGGGCGAGGTCAACGTCTCGCCGCGGCGGCGGAAATGGCAGGCCAACAACGTCGATGCGGCCACCCGGGCGCTGCTCGACCGGGACGCCCGGTCGTTCCTCCACCAGTCGGTGTCGACGCCGTGTCTCACGGTGGCGGTCAAGGCCGAGGGCATCTTCGTCGAGGATGCCCGGGGGCGGCGCTACATGGACTTCCACGGCAACAACGTCCATCACATCGGCTACGGACACCCGCGCCTCAAGGAGGCGATCCGCCGCCAGATGGAAGACCTGCCGTTCGCGCCCCGGCGGTTCACCTGCGAGCCGGCGGTGGCGCTGGCCGAGAAGCTGGCGGCGATCTCGCCGGGCGGCCTCGGCAAGAAGTCGGAGGCCAAGCGGTCTTA
>JAUXFS010000078.1 GCA_030622775.1 Rhodospirillales bacterium
AATCCACCGTCGCGGCGGGGCCGACGCCACCGATGATGCCGATCTTGTATGGCTTGGCGGCCGAGAGCCCCTGGTAACCGATCGCGTACTCCACATACGCTTGGTTGCAATCGACGATCGGCACGTTGAACGCCGCGCGCAGCGAGTCGATGACGATCGGGATTTCGGTGAAGCCGGGGACGATAATCTCCGCTCCCTGGTCGATGACATCGCGGCAGGCGCGCTGAACGAGTTCGATGGACTGTCCGCGCAGCCGCCCCGCCTTGATGCCGCGGGGACCGTAAATGGCCTCCATCAGGCAGTCCCGTTGCACGGCACGGCTCGGGTAGATCAGCTCGTAGTCGCCCGAGAAGGCTTTGTCGAACAGTCCTTTGTTGCGGACGAAGCTCGAGGTCAAAATGCCCAACTTGCGAACGGCCGGATAGTCCCGGCCGAGATGGGCGCGCAACGCCTCCATGATGCTGATGATCGGCGCTTTGATCTCGGGCTGGATCTCGTCCAGGAACGTGTGGCTGATGAAACAGGTCAGGATGACCGCGGTGACATCCCGTTTCTGGAGCTCCCTGATGGTGTTGTAGACATAGAATTTCCGGGCGTTCGGGTTGAAGTCCTCATCGGCGATTGCGTGACCGTCGTCGAACGGGTGCTGCTCGAAGACGATATCGAAATGCTCGCGGTCGCTGTCGGCGGGAGTGGATTTTACCAGCTTGAAAAAGATGTCGGCCCCGGCCAGGGGGCCCAGCCCGCCGACAATCCCGAATTTCTGCCTGTGCGCCGTCATGGCCAGGCACCCCCTACTCCAGCCTATTCGGCCGGGATTTTCTCCGGCTCGAGGACATGCGCTTTGTTGAAGATTGTCTCGTCCAGTTCTCCTTCGCTCTTCGCCACCAAGACCGAGACCGCCCCGTCGCCGGTCACGTTGAGGGCGGTTCGCGCCATGTCGAGGATGCGGTCGATCCCGGCGATGAGGGCAACGCCTTCGAGGGGCAGGCCGACGGACGTCAGCACCAACGACAGCATGATCAGCCCGGCGCCCGGGACGCCAGCGGTGCCGATCGAGGCCAGCGTCGAGGTCAGGATGATGGTGACGTAGTCGCCGAAGACCAGATCGATTCCATAGGCCTGAGCGACGAACAGGGCGCAAACCCCTTGGTACAGCGCCGTTCCGTCCATGTTGATGGTCGCGCCCAGCGGCAGCACGAAGCTGGAAACACCCCGTGACACCCCGAGGTTCTTTTGCACGCAGCCCATCGTTACCGGCAGCGTCCCGGAACTGCTCGTTGTCGTAAAGGCGACCGCCTGGGCTTCCGCGATGCCTTGGAAGTAGCGGATCGGGTTCAGTTTGGCGATGAACGTAATGGCGCCGCCGTAGACGACGATGGCATGGATGACGCAGCCGGCGTAGACCGCGAGAATGACGGTTCCCAAGGGTAACAGCACGTCGAGGCCGTACGTCCCGGCCACCCAGGCCATCAAGGCGAAGACGCCATAGGGGGCGAACGAGATGACGATTGCCGTCAGCTTGTAGATGACCTCGGCGAGCCAGTCGAAGAACTGCTTGATCTTTTGCCCCGGCTCACCCGCGAGATTGATGGCAATGCCGAACAACAGGGCGAAGACGATGATCTGCAGCACATTGCCGTCCGCCATCGCGCCGATCGGGTTCTTCGGGATCAGTCCGACGAACGTGTCGATCAGGCTGGGCGCTTCCTTCGGTTCGATCGCCATCGCCGCGCCGAGGTCGATACCCGCACCGGGCTGGAAGAGGGTGCCCAGTCCCAGTCCGATGGTGATGGCGACCGCCGTGGTCAGGAGATAGATCACGACCGTCTTCAACGCGATGCGACCCATCTTGTGCATATCGTGCATCGAGGTGACGCCGCAGACGAGGGATACGAAGATCAGCGGGACGATCAGCATCTTGATCGCATTGATGAACATCGTCCCGATGGGTTTGATCGCCGCGGCCGGCGGCCCGATGATCATGCCGACCGCGAGACCGGCGACCAGGGCGATGAAAATCTGTTGCCAGAGCTTCATCCCGGTCCAGAAGGACAGGGGATGTTTCCGGCCGGTCTTTTTTGACGGTTGCTTTGCCATAGTACGTTTCTCCCACGATAGAGCGGAGGACGAGCGGTCGCCTCCGGGTGATCACGCGCTCGCGATGCGTCCCGACTCGGTCGAGGTGACGCGTCGAGGCCGGATCATGTTCTCCGGCTTGAGGATGTCCTCGAGCTGCTCCCGGGTGAGGAGGCCTTCCTCGAGGATGAGTTCGGTCACGCCGCAGCCCCTCTTCAGCGCTTCCTTGGCGACGCGGGAGGAGTTCTCGTAACCGATGTAGGGGTTCAGTGCGGTGATGATCCCGATGCTTTGGTCGACCAGTTCGCGGCACCGGTCGCGATTGGCGGAAATTCCGTTGACGCAGCGGTTGGCCAGCACGGTCATCGCCGCGGTCAGCATACCCATGGATTGGAGCACGTTGAGCGTGATCACCGGTTCCATGACGTTGAGCTGCAACTGGCCGGCCTCGGCGGCCATGGTCACCGTCAGGTCGTTGCCGATGACCTGGAAGGCGACCTGGTTGACCACTTCCGGGATCACCGGATTGACCTTGCCCGGCATGATCGACGAACCCGGTTGCATCGGCGGCAGATTGATCTCGTTGAAACCCGTTCGCGGCCCGCTGCTGAGCAGGCGCAGGTCGTTGCAGATCTTTGATATTTTCACCGAGACCCGCTTGAGGACGCCGGAGAAGGTGACGAATGCGCCGGTGTCCGACGTGGCCTCCACCAGGTTTGACGCCAGGACCAGCTCGACACCGGAAATCTTCGACAGCTCCGCGACGACCAGATTGGCATAGTCGGGATGGGTGTTGATGCCGGTGCCGATGGCGGTCGCCCCCATGTTGATCTCGCGGAACAGGACCACCAGATCGCGAATACGGGCGATATCCTCCTTTATCGTGGCGTAAAAGGCGTCGAACTCCTGACCGAGGGTCATCGGGACCGCATCCTGGAGCTGGGTGCGGCCCATCTTGATGACGTCCGAGAACTCGACGGCCTTTTGTTTCAGTTCGTAGCAGAGGTCGTCCATCGCCCGGGTCAGGTCTTCGTAGCTGAGCAGGATCCCCAGGCGGATGGCGGTCGGGTAGGCATCGTTGGTGGACTGGGACAGGTTAACGTGGTTGTTGGGGTGGATGTACTGGTACTCGCCCTTCCTGTGTCCCGTCAGTTCGAGGGCACGATTGGCGATGACCTCGTTGGCGTTCATGTTTGTCGAGGTCCCGGCGCCGCCCTGCATCATGTCGACGACGAACTGCCTGTGGAGGCCGCCGGCGATGATCTCGTCGCAGGCGAGCGAGATCGCGTCGGCGATGTCCCCGTCGAGCAGGCCGAGGGCCTGATTGGTCCGGGCGGCCGCTTTCTTGACCATGGCGAACGCCTTGATGAACTTCGGATACTGGCTGAGGGTGATGCCGGTGATCTGGAAGTTCTCGACGGCGCGCAGGGTCTGCAATCCGAAGTAGGCGTCGGCGGGTACCGTGCGTTCGCCGAGAAGGTCGTGCTCCATACGCTGCTGACCTGCCCCGTAAACCGCCGTCCCGCCGCCCCGATAGCCAAAGTTGGAGGTCCGCAGCCGTTGGGCGATGGCCAGGGCCACCTGCGCCAGCACCTTCCGCGCCGCCACTGGCTCCTGATCGAAAAACGCGTCGATGTCCTTGCGTTGCCAGACGAGTGCCGTGGTGTTCACACTGGCCCGGCACGAGGCCGTGTGTGGCAACCCATCGAGCATCGTGCCCTCACCGACGAAGTTTCCGTCGCTCAATCGCGCCACGGGAACGGTGTCGTCGCCGATATGCTCCAGGATCTCGATCTCGCCGGAGCGGATGACGAAGAACTCGTTGCGAGGGTCGTGCTGTCGAAACAGGTACTCACCTTCACGATACGGCCGCTCCCTGCAAGTTTCGGCGATCGTGACCAATTGAGGCTCGCCAAGACCATCGAATACGGAAACATTTCGAATGAGGTCGATTGTGTCCATAAACATCCTCCCAAATGCGGCGAATCCGAAATCGGACAGGTTGCCGCTTCCCGCAAAAATCTTGTGTAAGGAATGTATCGCTTCTCCCGACGGATAGGAAAGTATGATCCTCCCCTCGTCCCGGGTCTAATGCTAATGCGATGGTCATTCATAAAATGGTCGCGTAGTATACCGGCGGCCATTACCGTTATGCGCTTGGGGCATAATTCATCTTTTGGTTGTTTTGCAGCGGCGTTGCCCTTGTAAGGCGAATTTGCGTTCCCGGACGTCTTGTGCGAAGGCCGGCCAGGCCCGAGTGATCCGGATCAGACGTATGGTACCCATACGACGATCTTCGGCGGGGATGAAACATGGACGTACCGACGTTCGACGATGTTCGCGCCGCCCATGAACGCATCGGGCCTTACATCCACCGCACGCCGGTGTTGACGTGCACCACGTTGGACCGCATGAGCGGCGCCCGGCTATTCTTCAAATGCGAGAACTTCCAGAAGGTCGGCGCCTTCAAGGTGCGCGGGGCCACCAACGCCGTGTACTCGCTTTCGGCGGAAGAGGCCCGCCACGGCGTCGCGACGCACTCGTCCGGCAACCACGCCGCCGCGTTGGCGCGGGCGGCGGGATGGCGAGGCATTCGCTGCCACGTGGTCATGCCGGAGAATGCGCCGAAGGCGAAGCAGGACGCGGTCCGCGGTTACGGAGGGGAGATCGTTTACTGTCATGCGAGCCTGGAAGCGCGCGAGAAAACCCTCGAGCAGGTTGTCCGAGACACCGGCGCGGCCTTCGTCCACCCGTACAACGACCCGCGGGTGATCGCCGGGCAGGGGACGGCCGCCCTCGAACTGCTGGAGGAGGTCGGGGAACTGGATGCCGTCGTCACGCCGATCGGCGGCGGCGGCCTGGTCAGCGGGACTTCGATCACCTGCGCCGCGATCTCGAAAGGGACCGTGGTCTACGCCGCCGAGCCGAAGAACGCCGACGACGCCTACCGCTCTTTTCGGGCCGGCCGCATCATTCCGGTAGAAGATCCCGACACGATCGCCGACGGGCTTCGCACGTCGCTGGGCGAGTTGACCTTCCGCATCGTCATGAAGCACGTGTCGGAGATCCTCACGGTGACCGAGGCGCAGATCGTTTCGGCGACGCGACTCATCTGGGAGCGCATGAAGATCGTCGTCGAGCCTTCCTCGGCGGTGCCGCTTGCCGCGATCCTGGCCTGTCCCGATATGTTCCGGGACCGCAGGGTCGGGGTGATCCTGACCGGCGGCAACGTCGACCTGGACAGGCTGCCTTGGCAAATACCGGCTTAGTTGTGCCTCGATCCTGATCCGGGCGGGCGGCGGCGGAGGCCGAGCATGGCATGGGTGATCAGGGTGGTCAGCACCACGGCGCCGCCGAGGAACGTCCCGGACGCCGGCACTTCGCTGACGACCAGCCATACCCACAACGGACCGAGCACCGTTTCCAGCAACATCAGCAGGCTGACTTCCGCCGCCGGCAGATAGCGCGGCCCGGCGGTGATCAGGCCAAACGAAATCGGCATGATTACCAGGCCCAGCAGCAACAGCAGGACGAAGTCCCGGGACGTCACCGCGAAGGGCGCGGCCAACGGGGTCATCGCCGCGGCGACGAGGAGGCCGCTAAGCGCCACCGCCGGCACCATGCTGACCGGGCGGGCATGGCGGGCGACGACCAGATGCCCGGCGAGGAAGCCGGCGGTCCCTAAGGCGCACAGGTCGCCCCAAAGGCTGCCGGCACCCAGGCTGCCGGCGAAGATCACCGCGATGCCGCCAGCCCCGGCGACCACCGCGAACCAGGTCCGCGGTGGAACCGCCTCGCCCAGGAACAGGCGGCTGAACACGGCGGCGAACAAAGGCGCGGCGCTGACGATCACCAGGGTATTGGCGGCCGTGGTCAGGGTCAGCGAGGTGACGAACAGGATGGTGCTGCCGGCGAACAGGGGGACCGCCAGCAAGCCGAGGCGGCCCATCGCCCGCACCTTGGCGCCGGTCTTGCGACCTTCGCGGAAGATCACGTAGGCGGCGAGACCCACGGCCGTCAGCAGTCCGCGCCACCACAGCAGCGTCCAATGATCGGTCTCGACGAGACGAACGATCAGGGCGTCCGGGCTGAGGACGAGGACGCCGACGGTGACCATCACCAAGCCGCGCATATGATCGGATTTCATCGGCGTGTGGGCCAGTCTCTCAGACTCGGAATGGTGCGACTCCTGGAACCTGAGTACGAACGGAGCCATATTGGGGGTAGCACAGAATGGCGACGGGACGGCAGCATCTCTTGAAGAAAAACCGCGATCCGGGACTGATAGACCACCGATCGATTTCGAGACTGAAAAGGCCATGCGGGTTCACGCCAATCAATACCAACGAGCGATCAGTTTCGCCGACGGGGCGGAATGGGTTCCGTCGCCGGCCGATGGCGTCGAGCGTCGGACGCTGGACCGCGACGATGGCGAGGCGGCGCGCTCGACCAGCATCGAACGGTTCCTCTCGGCACGCCGCTTCGATCGCCACCGGCACGGCCTTGGCGAGGAGTTCCTGGTGCTGAAGGGCACCTTCTCCGATGAATTGGGCGACTACCCGGCCGGCAGCTACGTCCGTAACCCGCCCGGCTGGGTTCACCGGCCCCGGTGCGAGGAAGGCTGTGCGCTGTTCGTCAAGCTCGGCCAGTTCCATCCCGGCGACCGCGAACGCGTGGTCGTCGACACCCGTGGCGCGGAGTGGTTCCCGGGGCTGGTCAAAGGCCTCGCCGTCCTGCCGCTGCATCGCTTCGGATCGGAAATGGTGGCGCTGGTCCGCTGGGCGCCCGGCACCGTGTTCCAGAAACACCAGCACCCCGGCGGCGAAGAGATCCTCGTCCTCGAAGGCACCCTCGAGGACGAAGACGACCACTATCCGACAGGCACCTGGCTGCGCAACCCGCCGGGAAGCCGCCACACGCCGTTCAGCCTCGACGGTTGTCTGATCTATGTGAAAACCGGCCATCTGCCCACCGTGGGCGAGTGACGGTCGTCCCCGTAAAGCGTGCGATCCGGACGGGGATCGAGTATGATCCCTCCGTTTCACAACCAATCGTCTGGGGAGTCACGGTCCAGACAGCGACGAGGGAGGGTTCCATGTCAAAAGTTGAGATGAACACGAAGCTGCCGGTCTCTCCGGCAAAAGTGTGGGAGATGATCGGCGGTTTCAACACTCTGTCCGACTGGCATCCCGCGAGCGAAAACAGCGAGCTCAGCGAAGGCGGTCGGACGCGGACTTTGACCCTCCTCGGCGGGGGCAAGATCGTCGAGAATCTCGAGCACGCGAGCGACG
>JAUXFS010000449.1 GCA_030622775.1 Rhodospirillales bacterium
CCCGGCGCTTGAGGGAATTCAGGCGAGCCGGGTCATCGGCTCACCGGTACAAGAGCCCGACCCAAGGAGGAGACGAACCATGCTCGACGCGTATATCTACGACGGCATCCGCACGCCGATCGGCCGGCACGCCGGCGCCCTGGCCAAGGTCCGCCCCGACGACCTGCTCGCCGGGACCATCCGCGTGCTGATCGAGCGCTCCGCCTTCGCGCCCGAGCAGGTCGAGGACGTGGTGATCGGATGCACCTGTCAGGCGGGCGAGGATTCTCGCAACGTCGCCCGCCACGCCGGCCTGCTCGCCGGTCTGCCGCTGGAGGTCGGCGGCGTCACCCTCAACCGGCTGTGCGGCAGCGGCCTGGCGGCGATTCTCGACGCCGCCCGCACCGTCACCTGCGGCGAAGGCGAGCTGTTCGTCGCCGGCGGGGTCGAAACCATGAGCCGCGCCCCGTTCGTGCTCGGCAAGGCCGAGAGCGCCTACAGCCGCAAGGCCGAGATCTTCGACAGCACCATGGGCGCCCGCTTTCCCAACCGCAAAATTCGCGCCCAGTTCGGCGGCGACACGATGCCGGAGACGGCGGACAACATCGCCCGCGATCTCGGCATCGGCCGCAGGGAAAGCGACGTGTTCGCCGAGGCCTCGCAGGCCAAGTACCAGGCCGCCAAGGCCGCCGGCTTCTACGACGAGGAACTACTCCCGGTCGAGGTGCCGACCCGCGGCAAGGCCCCGCCGGCGCGCATCGGCGAGGACGAGCACCCCCGTGCCGGCGTCACCCTGGACAAGCTGGCGGTGCTCAAGCCGCTGTTCGAGGGCGGCGTGGTCACGGCGGGCAACGCATCGGGCATCAACGACGGCGCCGCCGCCATGCTCATCGGCAGCCGCGCCGTCGGCGAGCGCGCCGGCGTCGAGCCGCGCGGCCGCATCGTCGCCGGGGCGATCGCCGGGGTGCCGCCCAGGGTGATGGGCCTCGGCCCGGTGCCGTCGTCGCGCAAGGCGGTGGAGCGCGCCGGGCTCACCCTCGCCGACATCGACGTCATCGAGATCAACGAGGCGTTCGCCACCCAGGTCCTCGGCTGCCTCGAGCAGATGCGGCTCCCGGCCGACGATACCCGCCTCAACCCCAACGGCGGCGCCATCGCCATCGGCCATCCGCTCGGCGCCTCCGGCGCCCGCCTGGCGCTGACCGCGCTCCGCCAACTGGAGCGCACCGGCGGCCGCTACGCCCTGGTCACCATGTGCATCGGCATCGGCCAGGGCATCACCGCGGTGATCGAGCGGGTGGAGTGATTGGCAAGCTTTTGGAAATGTCACCATGACCGCTCCCGCGGGCTGCCCAATCATTGGCCGGTGGCGGATCATAGAGGCCGATCTGTGGGATCGGGATTACCTTGATTTGGTCGCACCAGCCATGTTGATCATTGGCGACGATGGCCGAGGCGAAATAGCTTTCGGAGCCATGCAAGCCAGCCTGGACCTGGAATACAGCCGATCCATGGTCTTCTTCACCTGGGCTGGTTTCGATGAGATGGACGATGTCTGCGGCTCAGGCTCGGCCGAACTCCTCGACGATGGTTCACTCGAAATCGAGTTCGCCTACCATCTCGGCGACGAGGCTACGCTCAAGGCCCAGCGCGCAACCTCTTCAACGGCCCGTTGTACCGACCAGCGTTGACCAGCGTCTTCATCGCGTGGATGCAAGGCGGCATGAATGGGCGCAAGCACGGTACGATCAATGCCGAGTCCGGGGTGTCGAGGATCGCCACCGGCGGACAACGCAGCGCCGTCGCCCCCCACTTCTCGAACAACCGCCTGTCAAACCCTCGTCAACGTCGGGATTGTGGACGCATGACGCTTGATCGACGCTTCGGTGCGTCAGATGGATATAGTGTCCCCCGATCAGTTTGAGATATACCTCAGCCGGGCCGGCGTTCGGGGGACATGGGAGTTGATTGCCCCTCCGGCGCTTGAGACGCGCAGAGCGTCCACGAGCCCGCGCGGGCGCCCCGACCGGTGCCGAAGGCGCCCCGACCGGTGCCGAAGGCGCCCGCGCTCGACCGATCCGTCCGCACCGCGCACTCAGGGAAGGACCAGGGTGGGCTTGGCCTCCGCCGACATCGCGAATCCGATCTCCCATGACATGCCGTTCATGTTCAGCCTCCCGTCGGGAATATCGGGCTGGCCGGGCCCGCCGATGTCCTTCACTTCCCAATCCTGGGTGCGCGTTTTGTTCGAGTCGTTGCTTTGGATGCCGTCATCCAACGTATGGAGATACTTGGTGGCGCCGATCCTCGAGGCGCCCCAGACGCGGACCATGTGGCCGCTGTCGCGATTGCCGTTGATGTCGTAACGTTGGAAACTCATCACCACCCCGCGCCCGAGCGAAAGTTGCTCGAAGATCCACTCCCACGTCGGGTTGAGCCCTTCGCGTGTGGTGACGATCCCGCCCAGATCGATCGCCGTTAAATCGCCGCATTCGGTTCCGTCGCCGTACTCCACCGAGCCGCCCTGGTGGCGGAACACCACATGGGCCTGATCACCGTGGGCCGCCAGGTAACCGAAGATTCCGCGAATGTTCTGACAGCGGCTCGACCCGTTGCCGCTGCTCCGGTTGAAGGTTCCGATGCGCCGGGTGAACGTATCGACGTTGGCGACGAGGCTGTTCGGCGTAATCGGTTCCCAGAACGGGATGTCGCCGGCCAAGCCGGCGCGGCCGAGACCGCGGGTCGGTTGGTGGGGCAGCCTCCACACCAGCGGAAGGCCGTCGTATTCGTCTTCCAGGAACTGGAGATTGTTGGCGTGCGCCATCGGGACGCACTGGTTTCTTGCGGATTCCACGTTGGGCAGAGCGGTCTGGAACACCCCGATCGGAAACGCCAGGTCCAGGGGAACGCCGCTCGATGTCGACAAGGGTTGCGGCGGTTGGCCGATGGGGGCCGACAGATCGACGGACCTGATCGGCGGTGTCGACGTCGGCTCGTCGTCGCCCAGGTCGCCCTCGGAGTTGTCCTTGATCTGGTTC
>JAUXFS010000157.1 GCA_030622775.1 Rhodospirillales bacterium
AAAGGCGCCGAAGGCGATGCTGGAGCATCGTCGAGGTGCGTTGACGCCGCGGGGGCGTCCTTCCAACTCGCCCTACGGGGGCCTGGTGTTCGCGCCCCGGTGCGTCGAGCCGCCCTTGTGATGCTCCAGCATCACGGCGGCCATCTCTCCTGCCGGAGACGCGAACACAAGGCTTTGAAAACACACAATACATTACGGGTCAGACTCTCAGGTCGCCGTTTCCGCCAGCTCGGCGCAACTTTGGTCGATGATCGCCACCGCTTCGTCGATCTCGTCTTCGCCGACGATCAGCGGCGGCAGCAGCCGCACCACGTTGTCGGCGGCCGGCACCGAGAGCAGGCCGTTGTCCATCAGCCGCCGGACCACCGTGGCGTTGGCGACGACGCACTTGAGGCCGAGCATCAGCCCGACTCCGCGCACCTCGCCCAGCACCCGCGGATGCTTGCCGGCAAGGCCTGCCAGTTTCTCCCGAAAACTGGCGCCCACGGCCCGCACGTGCTCGAGGAAGCCGTCCGCCAGCACCACGTCGAGGACCGCGTTGCCGACCGCCATCGCCAGCGGATTGCCGCCGAAGGTGCTGCCATGGCTGCCGGGGGTCAACGCCCCCGCGGCCTTGCCGGCGGCGAGGCAGGCGCCGACCGGAAAGCCGCCGCCGAGCCCCTTGGCCAGCGCCATCACGTCCGGGGCGACGCCGGCCCACTCATGGGCGAACAGCCGCCCGGTGCGTCCCAGCCCGCACTGCACCTCGTCGAAGAACAGCAGCAGGCCATACTCGTCGGCGGCGGCGCGCAGACCGCGAAGGAACTCGGCCGTCGCCGGATTGATCCCGCCCTCGCCCTGGATCGGCTCGACCAGGATCGCCGCCGTCTCGCCGGTGATCGCGGCGCGCACCTTGTTGAGATTGCCGAAGGGCACCTGATCGAAGCCGTCGACCACCGGGTCGAACCCGGCCAGATGCTTCGGCGAGCCGCCGGCGGCGATCGTCGCCAGGGTGCGGCCGTGAAAGGCGCCGGTGCAGGTGATCACCCGGTAGCGACCCGGATCGCCGGCCGCGTCGTGGTACTTGCGGACCAGCTTGAGGCCGCATTCGATGGCCTCGGCCCCGGAGTTGCAGAACAACGCGGCGTCGGCGAACGAGGCCTCGGCCAGCCGCTCGGCGAGCCGCTCCTGCCCTGGAATCCGGTAGAGGTTGGAGCAGTGCCACAGGCGGTCGGCCTGCTCCTTGAGCACCTCGACCAGATGGGGATGGCAGTGCCCGAGCGCGGTGACCGCGACCCCGGCGCCGAAATCCAGATAGCGCCGACCGTCCGCCGCGTACAGGTACGGGCCCTCGCCATGTTCGAAGGCGATGTCCAGCCGCTGGTAGTTCGGCATCAGAGCCGATGTCACGTCACCCTCCTCAAACAGTTCGGGCCGGTGCCGCGCACCGGCCCTCTACAGGGGAAACAGGCATTTAAGAGCCCACAACGAGCGTTGTCAACGCCCGCAGCCCGCAGATCCGGAGAGGCGAGGGCACGTTGGCATAACTTCGGTCCAGGCTGACCATCGACAAACAACCCATCCACGCCAGTGGACGGGGACGGTCACTCAAACGTCTATTGCCCGGCCGATTCGCATTTCGGAAACGTCGTAAAATAGTCGTGCGGAAGCCATTGCCCATTGGCAACGTGCGCATTCACCGTATCCGAGGATTCGCTGTTGAACTCGAAGGCACGTTCGTGCTTCGCGGTCAATTCGACAACGCGTCCCTGATCCGGGATCGTCACCAGCAGATTGTCGGGGAACAGGTGCTGATGCGTGCCCATCGTACCCGAATAGAAACTGAACTGGTGCTCGTCGAACAATTCACTCCAGCGCATCGTGTTCGGATCGATCTCGATAATCCGAGATCTGTTGCCCACACGGTTGTTGTCATAGACCGTTATCGTGCCGCGGGAGGTGAAATCCGGATCGTGCTGGAAACGCCAGGGGCCGCTGCTTGACCATTTTATCCGGTAGTCCGATGGATCGATCACCGCTACCAGGTGGATGTTTCGCAAGCTGATCATGATGTCTCCGGGATCGAACAGCGGAAACAGATCGGCCTTGTCCGCCGTCAGCACCTCGATGTCGTTCGGATGGAAAAGATCTTCGCTTTTGGGGGGCGTTCTGTCGAATTCTCGAAACTCGAAACTTGGGTAGATGTTGAAGATCGATGCGTTGCGGGTCGATTTCTTGATGATGTCGTCGACCAGACTGATCTTCCGCAACGTTTGGCCTGTTTCCGGGTCGAAATTCACGAGAAAATTATGGTGCGCATAGGGAGTGGTCTCCGCTTCCCACGTCCAAAAGGTTCCGTCGGGCCCGCGATCGATCAAGTGGTGGAATATGCCTTCCCGGCGCCAGATCGGATTGCCGCACGGATCGATGCGGACGAGGCTGTCCCCCAGGTCAAAATTAATCAGCGCCGACCCGTCCGGAAGGACGAACAGGCCGTGGGGGTCTTCAGCCCCATTGATGGGGCCATCGGGGTCATACACCCGGTAGTCGATCGGCCACTTGTGGCGCTCTCGACCATTTTCGTCGATCAGCCAGATTGCCCAGGCACCCCGATCGGGGTCATAGCCCATGATCGCCCGGTAGCCCGGCATCGGTGAATCGTCTCTCGAGATAAAAATTCGTCCCGGCGAGGCATCCGCGGCCCGTTCGACCATTGCAGCGGGCGGATGAAACCCCCAACCGGAGAGCATACTAACCGCCGTTTTTTTTGCATCACGGACAAGATCCGTGGGCCACATCTGTTTGTAGCCTGCATAAATTCCAGAAATGAACGCCAGTGATCCGACCAGCACCAGCAACGACACGACTAAAATAAACTTGTCCCGACCCGACACTTCAGCCCCTCAGCCCAGTCCGTTTGGAAGTAGTAGCACACACGTTTCCGCTACTCCCTATTTCCGTCTGCCCGATCCTGGGCGATTTGGCTTCGCCCTTCGGGGCATGAGACCTCTGGCTTCTCAATCGATTGCCAGGATTTTCCGCGCTTCGGCCGCAATCGCCTGCCCTACTTTTCCGTGACCACGTGCCGACCAGAACCAATCGCAGGTTTGGAAATCCTCGTTCGTCAATCCGCCGGTTTGCAGGATGTCGATGACGGCGACTTCCCTGTCCCTGGCGAATTCCATCACGATCGGACGTAGCTTGTTCTCGGAGTCGGGGACCGTCAGGTCGTTCCTTGCCGGTAATATGGCCAACAACACACTTCTGCCCTTCATCTTAGCCATTCCGATCAAGGCATCGAGGGAACGGAGCACGTTTTCAAGCTGTGCATCCTCGAAATCCCGATACCCCGAATATCCGTCCGAGGGGTTTACGTTCCTGACCTTCGCTTGCTTTCGGACCAAGGCGGCCGCCTCTTTCGCGAAGCCGGCACTCCAAGTGTACTGTCTGGCCAGATTTGTCAGCGTCTCTGTCGCGGAAGAGTTCATCCAGCGAAGATCCGCGAGCGAAAGCCCCGCGGCAGGCTTGTCAACCAGATAGACAGGTGTTTCGGTGTCGGGCCCATAGTATGGCCGATATCTATTTCGTCCGCGCCAGCCACCCCAAATTGACAGATCGTTGTCGGTGAAATCGTTGTGCGGCGCAAAACCGATGACAAGAAGATCGTGCTCAAACCGCGACGCCAATTCGCGATACAGTATTTCGTATTGGAGCGGGCCGAGGAAGTAGTCGGACCCGAAGTTGAGGACTTCGCGTTCCAGTAGCGTTTCCATGACGTTCGAGAAGCGGTGCTCTTCGTCGACGCCCCAACCTTCGACGAAGCTGTCGCCCAAGACGAGCACCCTGCCTTTTCCATCGACCGTACGTTCGCGATCGCGCGCTCCGTGGCTGTTGGAACGGACGGCAACGTCGAAGCAGCGCCCGATGTGCCGAGCCGTCGCGTTGGGAAGATGCCAAGCACCCCATGGATCGGTTTCCGTACGCCAGGACTCGGTGGTATCGCTGCGCAGGTAGGCCGGAACCCAGTCTTTTCCGCCCTTGATCCCGGCAAAATAGACGAATGCCGATACCTCCGCCGTTGCGGCAACGAGAATCATGATCACGATGACACGACCGAGTGTTTTCATGGCGCAAACCGCGGAAGTTCTATTGAGCGGACGGAAATCAATGGAGCCGGCCCGCACCGGGTTCCACGAAGCCATGCCGTCTACGCCCAACGGCGAACAAACTCCGCGATCTTACGGCGTGTTTTTCCGCCTGCCGTTGGCTATTCATCGACGGACCCGCGCTTGAGCTCCTCATGCACTGACCGTGCCTCGTTGAGCAATTCGGTTGGGACGCGGTCGGGCGGCACCGGCGTGCTGGTCGGTGCACGCGGCACGTCGGTCCGGGCCAGGAAGGAGTCGGCGACGCCGATTCGGTCGGCAAGTCGTGACAGTGATCCGCGCCCGTGCGTAACCAGTGCATCGAAATCCACAAGCTGTATCCCCGCATCCATTTGGGATAGAACCATGCCGTAGGCCGAAGTCCAGTAGCGGAGCCAGAATTCGGCGCTCACCGAGCGTGCCTCGCCCTTCACTTCTTGTAGCCCCGGAAACTCTATCGGCGCGAAGTCGGCCCCGAACTCACGGTGGCCGACCCATCCCATGTATTTTCTCGAGAATTCATCCGCCGCATGGATCTCGAGAAATCGGCCATGCTGACGCATCAACGACCCAATTTGGGCCAGGGGCTCGCGAAACGCTACGAGGATCGTGGAGTCCGGAAACATGTGACGGAGTGCCGGCAGCCGGGAGATGTTGGCGTTGTTTTTCGAGAGATAACGTAGTTGACCGCTCCCATCGTCGGAATCGTGCGCTGCTATCAGCTTTCTCATATGCAAGGCCAGGACGTCGCCAAACTCCTCTGTGACATCGGCGGCCGAAAGCGTGCGGATGCGTTTCCTTGCGAGGATGTCGCGCCCCAGATACAGCAACCATACGGCTTCTTCGAACGCTTCCGGGCTGTCATAGGAAACGGTCATCCCGTCGCCGTGCGCTCTCTCATTGACCTCGGCAGACTTGCCGAAACCAGCCGAGAAGCGCCGCCAAAGCAGCGGTGTCATGACAAACGGCATGTTCCGATAGGTGTGGGCGGCGAACTCTCCCGTCCGGTAGAGCAGATCGAGCAGCAGGGTCGTCCCGGCCCTGGGCAAACCGGTGATGAAGACCGGCTCTCGGACTTCCACCCCAGCGATTCGAGATCGGAAGAGATCGTTTTCCAGGTCCGACAGCGATTTCTGGATGACGGGATGGGCGAACGCAAACCGGTGAATTGCGCGACCTAGGAAACCGTAACTTCCCGGCTGCGGCATCAGAGTCCGGCTCATAATGTATTGTGTATTTTCAACGAGTTCGAATGGGGGCCATGCCAGGAAACGCGCCGAAGGCGATGCTGGAGCATCGTCGAGAAGCGTTGACGCCGCGGGGCTCCCATTCCAACTCGCCCTTCGGGAGCCTTGTGTTCGCGCCCCGGAGCGTCGAGCCGCCCTTGTGATGCTCCAGCATCACGGCGGCCATCTCTCCTGCCGGAGGCACGAACA
>JAUXFS010000521.1 GCA_030622775.1 Rhodospirillales bacterium
GCTCACGGTGCCGCTGCTGTTTCCGCTCTGACGGTGTAGACGGTCACCGGCTCGGCCTTGCCGCGGACCTCGACTTCGCCGATACGCTCGAACGGCAGATCGCCGGCGAGGGCGACGGTGTGCTGCGAAACCAGGATTCCGGTTCCGAACTGCTTGTTCATCTGCTCGAGCCGGGAGGCCAGATTGACGGTGTCGCCGTAGACCGTGTAGCTGAGCCGGCCGCTGGTGCCGACGCTGCCGGCGACGACCTCGCCGGTGGTGATGCCGATGCGCGACGACAGCGTGTGGCCGGCGAAGGTGCGGCTGCCGATCGCGCGCTGCATTTCGACCGCCGACCGCACCGCCTCGGCCGCGTGGTCCGGATCGGGAGCGGGCACGTTGAACACCGCGAGCAGGCCGTCGCCCTGGAACTGGGTGATCACGCCGCCGTGGGACTCGAGGATGTCGGCGAGCACGGTGAAGTACTCGTTCAGCATCTCGACCAGCCCCTCGGGAGAGACCTGTTCCGAAAGCGAGGTGAACCCGGCGACGTCGGTGAACATCACCGTCGCTTGCGTCGAGACCGGCTCGATCGTCCCCCGTTCCTTGATCAGCTTGGCGGCGACGCTTTCCGGCACGTACTTGCCGAGCAGATCGCGGACCAGGTTGCGTTCGCGCAACCCCTGGACCATGGCGTTGAACGACCGCGAGGCGTCGTCGATCTCGCGGATCCGCGTCGGCGGCAGCGGCTCGAAAGTGTCCAGCTCGCCGTGTCTGACGTCTCTCGCCGCATCGGACAGCCGCAGGATCGGCCAGCCGATGGCGCGCCCGATCAGTAGCGCGGCAACTACCGAAAGCACCAGGATCGCCACGCCGAAGACCATGGTCTTTTGCAGGCGTTCGATCTGTTCCGCGCCCTTGGTCCCCGCCTCGATGTAGACGCCAACGGTCAGGCGGTCATCGGCGTAGCGGCGAAGCTCCCGAAAAAGAAATACGTATTCGAGGTCACTCACGTGCACGACCCATCCATCGATGGCGGAGCTGCCGAGGATCGTCAGAGGCCGTCTGTTCGTGCTCCAAATCTCCCTGAGAACCCGATCGCTGAAGTTGGAAAGGGCCGGTAAGGGCTCTTCCTTGGTGAACGCTTTCTCCGCATCCGCCAATCGGGGATGCGCAAGAACCCACGACCGGGCATACAGAACGAAAGGGATCAAATTCTCCGAGCTGCTTTGCCTGGCCAACAAGAGGGAAAGATCGCGAATGCCGACCGCCTGGACGAGAACGCCAAGGTAGTGATCATCGCGAAACAACGGTGTCCGCAGATTGATGACGGTTTGGCCAATATCCTCGACCCATGTCGGTGCGCCCCAAGAGGAACCGACGGCGGCGCGGCCGCTGTCGACATACTCCCTCGTGTTCTCGTCGTCTGCATGGTCTTCGACAACGACGCCATGGTCGCGCCGAAGGTAGCGGTATTCCTTGTAGTCCACTGTCAAGATCGCCAGACCGGTAAGAATGGGCGTTGCCGCCAGGCTGCCCCGCATGAAGGCATCGAGACGAGGCCGATCATCGATATCGATGCGACCGGAGGCCAATTCCTCGGCAATCCATGACGCCTGGTCGACGATCGGGTCGAGTTCTTCCTCCAACACCCGGATCGTTGAATCGATCAGTGCTTGCGCCGTCTCGCCCAAGAAATCCATCGTGCTTTCTCGGGCGGCCCAGTAGCCCAGGTACAACACCCCGGCCACGGCCACAAGCATCAGGCCTCCCGTCCCCAGCACCATCGCCGGCGTCAGGGGCACCCGGAATTTTGCTCGTCTACCTGTTCGTTCGTCCATCGGCCGGTTTTGTTCGCGGGGACCTCGTTGGGGCTACTTGGAACCACTCCGTTTGATCGACCGGACCCGCGCGGCGCGCTCGCGGTAGGCCTTGGCCGACAGTTTGTACGCAATATAGTACTTGTTGACGTTCGCCACGTAACGGACCGTCTCCCGAAGACCCGATCGCCGGGCCATCTGCTCGACGTTGAAGAACCAGCGGTTCGGGTCGAGCCCTTCTTTCTTGGCGCGGCGGCGAAGCTTGCCGATCCGCGCCGGTCCCGCGTTGTAGGCGGCGAGAATGAAATCCAGACGATCGGCCGGCTTGATCTTCGGGTCAGCGAAGTACCTGTCCCTGAGGAACGCCATGTACTTCACGCCGGCATGGACGTTGTTCTCGATGGTGGAAATGTTGGAGATGTTGATCGGGTCGGCCCTGGCGGTCGAGGGCTTGACCTGCATCAGGCCGACCGCGCCGGCTTCGCTCCTGACCGCGTGGTTCAGCCTGGACTCCTGAAAGGCGACGGCGGCGATGGCGCGCCAGTCGAACCCATACTTCTCCCCGTATTTCTTGAACAGGATCTCCAGGCCGATGAGTTTCTCTATGTCCTTTTTTGAAAGGGGATTGGTGATCCATTTGGTGTCCTTGAAGTACCGGCTATAGAGGATGTTGCCGGTCTTGGTCCCTTTGCTGAGTTTCGCGATAGCGCGGTTCAGGCTTTGGCGAAGCTCGGGGTTGTTCTTGCGGACCGCCCAGGCAATGCGGCCTCCCTGTCTCAGCGCCAGGTCGTTTCGCACGTCGATGTTGGGCAGCACCGTCGACCACAGCTCGGCCAGATGATTGTCGGCAACGGTCAGATCGACGATGCCGGCGTTGAC
>JAUXFS010000458.1 GCA_030622775.1 Rhodospirillales bacterium
AAGGAGATCCTGGTGGCGGACGAGGAACTCGCCCCCGGCACCTTTGTCAGGCCCGAGCATCTGAGATGGCAGCCGTGGCCCGAGGACGGCGTCATCGACGGCTACCTGGTCAAGGGCGAAGCTTCCGAGCAGGACTTCGATGGGGCGGTGGTCCGCACCCACATGTTCGCCGGCGAGCCGATCACCGAATCGCGGGTGGTTCATCCCGGCGAGCGCGGTTTTCTCGCCGCGGTGCTTGAGGTCGGCCAGCGGGCGGTTTCGGTGCCGGTCGACGCGACCAGCGGCATTGCCGGCTTCGTGTTTCCGGGCGACTCGGTCGACGTCATCCTCACCTTCCGAACGACCGTCAAGGACAAGGGCACCGACGAAAACGAAACCCGCTTTTTCAGTGAGACCCTGCTGCCCGGCGTCCGGGTGCTGGCGGTCGACCAGGCGGTCGAGAACGCCGACGGGTCGGCCAAGGTGGCGAAAACGGCGACCCTCGAGGTGACCCCGAAGGAGGCCGAGAAGATCGCCATCGCCCTCGAGATCGGAACGCTGTCGTTGAGCCTGCGGAGCTTGGCGCGCGAACAGGACGCCGTCGACGGAACGCTGCAGCCGGCCGCCTACGTCAACGGCAAGGCCGAGCCCGAGTCCGAGCCCAAGGTCAAGCACAGCTACACCCGCGATCTCGACGTGCTCTACATGATCGGCAAGCCCTATGGCCTGCCCTTTCCCGGCGGCGACAGCCAAACGGTTGACGTGCTGCACGGCAGTGAAGCCGAGCAAGTGAGATTTTAGGAGACCCCGTCATGTGGACCCCGAAATTTGGCACTCTCCTCGGACGTTTGATCGGCGGCGCCGTCCGGGCGCTGGCGGTGATGGTTGTCGTCGCCGCCGCGACCGCGACAGCGAGCGCCGGCGACATCGTCCCCGGACAGAAATCGTCCCTGCGCGTCGAGGTCGGCAAGGGCAGCCTGGTGCGGCTTTCCGAGCCCGCCACCACGGTGTTCGTCGCCGACCCGGAAGTGTGCGACATCCAGGTCAAGTCGCCGCGGCTGGTCTACCTGATGGGCAAGAAGCCGGGCCGGACCACGCTCTACGCCGTCGGTTCCGGCGAGCGCGTGCTCGCCAACATCAACGTCACGGTGACCCACGACCTGACCCGTCTCAACTCCGCGGTGCGCCAGCTCTATCCGAACGCCGAGATCAGCGTGTCCAGCGTCGAGGCGGCGGTGGTCATCGACGGCGTGGTCGACAACGCGACCATGTCGGAGAACGTACGGCGGTTGGCGGCGAATTTCGTCGGCGAGGACGGGGATCTGATCAACAGGCTCGGCGTCTCCGCGCCGGTTCAGGTCAACTTGCGCGTCCGCATCGCCGAGGTCAGCCGCGACATCGAAAAGCAGCTGGGCTTCAACTGGGAGATCATCGGCGAGATCGGCAACCTCGGCTTGAAATTCGCCACCTTCAATCCGTTTGCCGTCGGTTCGACGCCGGACCAGGCACAAGCGCAGTACGGGCCGGGAAACTGGGACATCAACGCGATGATCGACGCCCTCGACGACGAGGGCCTGATCAGCATTCTCGCCGAACCCAACCTGACCGCGCTGACCGGCGAAACCGCCAGTTTTCTCGCCGGCGGCGAATTCCCGATCCTGGTTCCCCAGGGCAACGACCGGATAACCGTCGAGTACAAGAAATTCGGCGTGTCCCTGGCGTTCACCCCGACGATCGTCAACGAGATCAGGATCAACCTGCATGTCCGCCCCGAGGTCAGTCAGCTTTCTCCCGAGGGAGCGATATCGGTGCCGATCGGCGACTCCACACTGAGCATTCCGGCGCTGACGACCCGGCGCGCCGACACCACGGTGGAACTGGGCAGCGGCCAGAGCTTCGCGATCGCCGGGCTGCTGGAGAACAGCTCCAGACATAGCATTCACAAGTTCCCGTTCCTGGCCGACGTGCCGGTGCTCGGCGGTCTGTTCAAGTCCGATCGCTTCAAGCGCAAGGAGAGCGAGCTTGTCATCATCATCACGCCGTACATTGTCCGTCCGTCGCCGACCCGGCTGGCGGCGCCCAATGACGGCTTCGCACCGCCCACCGACCTCCAGCGGCTGTTCACCACCAAGACCTGGCAACGCAACCCGGTGAAGGGTGATCCTTCCACGGTCGACGCCACCGGGACGCGGCTGGTCGGCCAAGTCGGCTATCTGCTGGACTGATAGGAGGCAACCATGGACCCCAAGCTCAGGACGATCGCCCGCGTCTTCGCCATCCTGTTCGTCTACGTCGCGGGCGGGCTGGTATCGGGTTGTCTCGATACCTTTGACGGCGCCCCGACCAGGCGCGAGCCGCAACCGAACCTCGTCGAGTACCGTCACGACGTCGAATTCGTCGCCGAGCGGTTCAGTCTCGGCCGCGAGCAGGGGCGGCGGCTGGAGGCGTTCCTCACCCGCGTCGGCGTTGGTTACGGCGACCGGGTCTACCTGGCGGCGGCATCGCCCGAAGGCGCCCAGGGGGAGTCGGCGGGCCGGCTCGTCGAGCGTCGGGCGGAGTCGGTGTCTTCGTTTCTCGGCCTCAACGACGTCAAAATCGATGCCCTGATCGACGACTACGGCGACGGGGCGCCGCTGGGTGATGCCGTGACCGTGCTTGTCCATCGCTATGTGGTCGGTCTGCCGGCGTGCCCGGACTGGACCGACAAACCAGAGAAGAAATTCATCAACCATCCCGCGAACAACTGGAGCTGCGCCACAGTGATCAATTTCGGCATGATGGTCGCCGACCCCGGCGATCTGGTGCGCGGCCGCGAAGCGGGTCCGGGCGACGGCCAAATGCTTGCCGGCTCCGTCGATCGATATCGAAAAGGCGAGACCAAGGCGCTGATGGACGATGTCAACACAGCCGACACCTTCCCGGGCGGCAGCTCGTCGGGCTCGGGGTCCGGCTCGGGATCGGGGAACTGACCATGCTGACCAAGATGCTTCCCAAAAGCGCTTCGAATGGTGAGACC
>JAUXFS010000495.1 GCA_030622775.1 Rhodospirillales bacterium
CGGGGCGCCAAACCCGTAGAGCCCGGTGTGGACACCGCAGATCAATTCCCCGCGCTCTTTGACCGCATCGTAAGTGGCTCCTGCCAAGGCGCTGGAAACGCCGCCGGCGAGGACAAGGCTGGCCACGGCGGCGCCGTGGATGAATCGCTTCATGGTACGTTCTCCCTCTATGATCTCCCGAACGGCCGCGCCGAACGGGGGGCGCTCGACGATGCCGTCGCACTTTCAAGCACGCATTTTTTCCATTTTGAATTGATTTCGCCGTCAACAGCAACCTCTAATCGTATCGCCGCCGCAGCGGTGGTCTTTTCCCGGGTTTTGTGGTTCGGTGTCGCGCCCGCCGTTTTACGCGGCGAACCCCGCACTCATTCGGTCTCGTTTGCACCAGGTCATGATCGAAGTCAGCAACGTCAGCCACCGTTTCGGCGAACGGGTCGTGCTCAAGGACATCGACCTCACCATCACCGAGCGGCGGGTCGCCATCATCGGCAGCAACGGTTCGGGCAAGAGCACCTTCGTCCGCCTGCTCAACGGTCTCCTGTTGCCGGAGCGGGGCAGCGTGCGCGTCGCCGGGCTCGATACCCGCAAGGACGCCAAGGCGGTGCGCCGCAAGGTCGGCTTCGTCTTCCAGGATCCCGATTCCCAGATCGTCATGCCGCTGGTCGAGGAGGACATCGCCTTCGGCCTCAAGAACCTGAGGCTCGATCGCCAACGGATCGCCCGTAAGGTCGACGCGGTGTTGGGCCGTTACGGCCTCGAGCCGCTGCGCCATCAGGCCACCCACACCCTCAGCGGCGGCGAGAAGCAGTTGCTGGCGCTGTCGTCGGTGCTGGTGCTGGAGCCGGAAATCATCGTCTTCGACGAGCCGACAACCCTGCTCGACCTCCGCAACAAGCGGAGGATCCTGACGATCCTCGACGAGTTGCCGCAGACCGCGATCGTCGTCTCCCACGATCTCGACATGCTCGACGGGTTCGAGCGGGTGCTGGTGTTCGATGACGGCCGGGTGGTCATGGACGGGCCGCCGACGGCGGCGATCCCGCACTATCTGGGGCTGATGGCGTGACCCTCGGGCTCTATGTCCATCGCGAGACGCCGATCCACCGGGTGCCGGCGGCGGTCAAGGTGCTGACCCTGGTCGCCGCCGGCGTCGGCGTGTTCCTGGTCCCGAACCCGCTGTGGCTGGTGCCGGCGCTGGCCGCCGTCGTCGGCCTGATGGTGCTGGCGCGGGTACCGCTGGGCGAGACCCTCCGCCAGCTCCGCCCGGTCGCGGTGTTGATCGTCGTCATCTTCCTCGTCCACGGCTGGTTCACCAGTTGGACGCTGGGGTTCCTGGTGGTTCTGCGGTTCGCCGTGCTGTTGTTGCTGGCGCTGCTGGTGACCTTCACCACCCGGATTTCGGAGATGATCGAGGTGTTGGAGCGGGGGTTCAGGCCGCTGGCGGTGTTCGGCGTCAACCCCGAGAAACTGAGCCTGATGCTGTCGCTGACGCTTCGTTTCATCCCGCTCCTGTTCGAGAAGTTCCAGGAGATCCGCGAGGCGCAACGGGCTCGCGGCCTCGACCGCAACATCCTCGCCCTGCTCATGCCGCTGCTGATCAAGACGCTGAAGATGGCGGGCGACCTGACCGACGCCATCGACGCCCGCGGCTACGACCCCGACCGCAAACCCACCGACCGCTGATAGCGGCCCTCACCCTTAAATTGCGGATCGGTGATGTTGTTTCGTCTGTATTGCCACCGCGAACACCGTTATAAGCCGCCGGTGGGCCGCTTTCGAGCAACCCGGAGCAGAAGGGATACGCCGTGAACACCCGCGATATGGTCTACGTCGCCCTGTTCGCCGCCGTCGTCGCGGTCCTCGGGTTGTTTCCGCCGATCGTCCTGCCGGTGGTCGCCGTCCCGATTACCGCCCAGTCGCTCGGCGTGATGGTCGCCGGCTCGGTGCTCGGCGCCAGGCGCGGCGGCCTCGCCATTCTGCTGTTCCTGATCCTGGTCGCGGTCGGCGTACCGATCCTCGCCGGCGGCCGCGGCGGCTTCGGAGTGCTGCTCGGACCCGGCGGCGGTTTCCTGTTGAGCTGGCCGATCGCCGCGTTCCTCATCGGCTTGATGGTCGAGCGCAACTGGCGCCGGCTGAACATCGTCGTCGCCTTCCTGATCAACGTGATCGGCGGCATCCTGTTCGTCTACGCCTGCGGCGTCCCGTGGGTGGCGGTGTTCGCCGAGATCGGTCTCGGCAAGGCGCTGATCGGCTCGCTCGGGTTCATCCCCGGCGACCTGGTCAAGGCGGCGATCGCCGCCCTCGTCGCCGTCACCCTCAAACGCGCCTACCCGATCATCGAGGTCCGGCAGTCTCCCGCGGCCGAGTAGATTTCGGTGCCTACTCCGGCAGCCCGCCTTTGATGAGATCGGCCTTGTAGGCCTCCATGTCGGTCGCCTTCTCCAGCATGGGAAGGGCCTTCATCGCGCCTTGCGACCAATGTCCGACGGAAAAGTCGGGGGCCGCTTGCAGAAAACTGGCGGCGTATTCACGCGCCTTTTCCATGTCGCCAAGGCGCACGTAGCTGACGATGAGAGGCCGATAGTCCCAGGATTTGAGGCTGCCTCGTCGTTCGAGGGCGGTGACGGCATCCTGATACCGGCCGGCGAAGCAATAGATGAGACCGAGGTGACTCAGGTACCAACGCGGATGGTTGGGATTGAGCCGCACCGCCTTGTCGGCGATCTCCGCCGCTTCCGTTGCCTCTCCGTCCCACATCAGCCGTTTCGCGTAGTA
>JAUXFS010000482.1 GCA_030622775.1 Rhodospirillales bacterium
CGGCGCCCGCACCGTTCTCGATGTCCTCGACGCGGAGAACGAGTTGCGGAACTCCCAAGTCGGCCTGGTTCGGTCGAGACGGGACGAAGGCGTCGCGGTGTTCGAGGTCTTGGTGGCGATCGGCGAGTTGACGGCTCAACGCCTCGAATTGCCGGTCGACTACTACGATCCCGAAAAGCACTACCGGGAAGTCCGCGGTAAATGGTTCGGGATGGGTAGCCAGGGCGATATCAACGATGATTCTGCGAGCGGGAAGGGTGGAGACTGACCACGGATAGGCTCCAACGTTGCCGGAAAGGCCGAGAGTCTTTGACTGGGAGTGTGCTTCGACGTGAACAATCCTAGCCAGGATGATGTGCCGGGCGGCCAACAGCCGGAGGCCGACGACACCGACAAGCCGGAAGCGGATCAGCAAGAGCCGTCGATGGAGGACATTCTCACGTCGATCCGCCGCATCCTCTCCGAGGAAGGGGGCGAGGAGACGGATGAGCCGCAAGCGGAGGATGCAACGACTTCGCCGCCCGAGCCGGTTTCGACCCCCGAACTTACTGCGCCGCCCGAGTCGACTTTGCCGCCCGAACCGGCCGCCGAAATCACCGAAACCGAACCCGGGCCCGTTTCGACGCCCGAACCCGAACCCGAGCCCGAACCCGAACCCGAACCCGAACCCGAACCCGAGCGCGAGGTCGTGTTGGAAGACGTGGAATCGACACCCGCAGAGTCCGAATCCGACAACGTTCTCGTCCTGACCCCGCAAATGCGGGCACCGCTGGTGTCGCCGACGGCGGCGACCGCTTCCGCCGACGTGTTGAACCAACTGGCCAAGGCGATTCTCGATCGCCGCGACATGGCCATCGGCAACCGTGGTGTGACCCTGGAAGGGATGGTGCGCGAGATGATGCGTCCACTGCTCAAGGAATGGCTGGATCGCAACCTTCCGTACCTGATCGAGCGCCTGGTCAAGAAAGAGATCGACCTGATGATCAATCGGGCCGAACGGCTCGAGGATTGACGTCGCCCGTCCCCTGCGGTTAACAACACCTTCGCAGTTTCCTCGCCGGTCCCTCGCGGACCGGCTTGTTCGTTGAGAGTGCTTCAGGGCGATGCTCGAGAAAACCTATCGGCCCCAACAAGTAGAGGACAGGTGGTACGCGGCATGGGAGCGCGCGGGTGCCTTCGCCTGCGGCCGGCGCCCCGAGGCGGAGCCGTTCGCCATCGTCATTCCGCCGCCCAACGTTACCGGCAGCCTGCACATGGGCCACGCCCTCAACAGCACGCTTCAGGACATCCTGGTCCGGTACGCGCGGATGTGCGGGCGCGACGCCCTCTGGCAGCCGGGCACCGACCACGCCGGTATCGCCACCCAGATGGTGGTCGAGCGGCAGATGAACAAGGACGGCCTGACCCGTCACGATCTGGGCCGGGAGCGCTTCATCGAACGGGTGTGGGAGTGGAAGGCGGAATCCGGCGGCACCATCTCCGGCCAGCTCCGCCGCCTGGGCGCATCCTGCGACTGGTCGCGGGAACGGTTCACCATGGACGAGGGCCTGTCGGCGGCGGTGCGCAAGGTGTTCGTCGATCTCTACAAGCAGGGGCTGATCTACCGCGACAAGCGGCTGGTCAACTGGGACCCGCTGCTGCACACCGCGATTTCCGATCTGGAGGTGGAGCAGCGCGAGGTTCACGGCCACCTGTGGACCTTCCGGTATCCAATCGAGGGCCGTCCCGACCAGTTCGTCCGCGTGGCGACCACCCGACCGGAGACCATGCTCGGCGATACCGCCGTCGCGGTCCATCCGGACGACCCACGCTATGCGGACCTGGTTGGTAGCCGCTGCGTTTTGCCGATCGTCGACCGGCCGATCCCGATCGTCGCCGACACCCATGCCGATCCGGAAAAAGGGACTGGCGCGGTGAAGACCACCCCGGCTCACGACTTCAATGACTTCGAGGTGGGCCGCCGTCACGACCTCGAGATGATCAACGTTCTCGACGCCCGCGCCTGCATGAACGAGAACGCGCCCGAGCGTTACCGGAACCTCGATCGCTACGAGGCGCGCGACGCGATCGTTCGGGAAATGGAGTCCCTCGGCCTGCTCGACAAGGTCGAGGACCACGTGATGATGATGCCCTACGGCGACCGTTCCGGCGTGGTCGTCGAGCCGTGGCTGATGGACCAGTGGTTCGTCGACGCGCAGACCCTGGCCGGTCCGGCGATCGCGGCGGTGGAGGAGGGGCGCACCCGTTTTGTTCCTGGGAATTGGACAAAGACTTACTACGAATGGATGAACAACATCCAGCCCTGGTGCGTATCCCGGCAGATCTGGTGGGGGCACCAGATTCCCGCCTGGTACGGGCCCGACGGGACGATCTTCGTCGAGCTTGCCGAGGACGAGGCCCGCGCCGCGGCCCGCGCGCACTACGGCGAGCCGGTGGACCTGACCCGCGAATTTCGGCAAGTACATTCCGGCTGCTGGTACTGGTCACCGTGTTTTTCAGGTTGACCGTGGCGCTTATATCGGCCATCTGGCTGGCTTTAAAGCCGGGTATTGCGGCGGCCGCCTTGCTCTTCTCGTAATCCATGCCCGCGGCGGCAAACAATGCCTGCGCTTGCTCCTGGGGTATCCAGGCGTCGATTGCCAGTTTATCAACGTTTTTGTTGGCGGCGGTCAAGCCGATATTGGCTCCCGACCAGCTATTTTCAACGACATCCCAGGGGTAGGCCGCAGCCGCGGTTTCGTGGACGATGATTGCCCCGGCAGCCCCTTGTCTGGCGGCCTCGGCATATTTGTAATCCCAGCGTCCGTAATAGGTCATGGCATTGCCATTGAACAGCTTGGGATCCTGGGTGGCAAA
>JAUXFS010000131.1 GCA_030622775.1 Rhodospirillales bacterium
AACCCTTCCCGAGGGCTTTCAGCGGGCGGAGTACCTGCTCGAGCACGGCATGATCGACATGGTCGTGCCCCGCCACCAGCTCCGCGAGACCCTGATCCGCATCGTCGGCCTGCTGCGCAATCCGCTTCCGGCGGCCGACGTGGTACCGGTGATCCCGGAGATCCCGGAGATCCCGGACGAAACGGACGCGTCGCCCGACGAAGCCGGGACCGCTCCCGAAGGATCGCCCCCGTCATTGGAGCGCGCTGCTGAGTAGCGACGCCGTTCTTTCCCGTCTCCAACGGTTGCATCCCAGGGTCATCGATCTTTCCCTGGGCAGGATCGAGCGGCTTCTCGCCCTCCTGGGCCGTCCACAGGACCAACTGCCGCCGGTCCTTCATGTTGCCGGGACCAACGGCAAGGGCTCGGTGATCGCCTTTGTCCGGGGGATGCTGGAAGCTCAGGGGCTTCGCGTCCACGTTTTCACCTCGCCGCACCTGGTGCGCTTCAACGAGCGAATCGTCGTCTCGGGAGGGGAAATCGACGATGCCGCGCTGATCGCGGTGCTCGAGGAATGCGAGGCGGTCAACGTCGGCGAACCGATCACCTTCTTCGAGATCACAACCGCCGCGGCTCTGCTCGCCTTCGCGCGTGAGCCGGCGGACCTGACCCTGCTCGAGACCGGGCTCGGGGGCCGCCTCGACGCCACCAACGTGGTGCGGCGGCCGGCGTTGACCGCGATCACCCCGATCTCCATCGATCACCAGTCGTATCTCGGCGAGACGCTCGGCGAGATCGCCGGCGAGAAGGCCGGGATTCTGAAACCCAGGGTCGCTTGCGTCGTGGCCGCGCAGAGGCCGGAAGCGGCCGCGGTGATTCGCGAACGGGCCGAGGCCGTCGGTGCGCCGCTGGTCCGGGAAGGATCCGACTGGTCGTCGCGACCAACCGCCGAGGGGATGATCCTGGAAAACGGCAAGGACAGGTTGAGCCTGCCGCTACCGGGCCTGAGCGGCGCCCATCAGGTCGCCAACGCCGGGCTGGCGGTCGCCTGTGTCCGGCGCTTGCCGGGCGTCCACGTCGGCGCGGAGGCCGTTCGGCGGGGGCTGGAGAAGGTCGAATGGCCGGGAAGGCTGCAGCGGCTGGACGGCGGCCGGCTGAGGTCGATGCTGCCGGAAGACTGGGAGCTGTGGCTCGACGGTGGCCACAACCCCGCTGCCGGCGAGGCCCTGGCGGTTCAGCTTCGGGCCTGGCGGGACCGGCCGTTGTACATGGTTCTGGGGATGTTGCGGAGCAAGGACGCGGTGGGGTTCGTCACTCCCTTGGCGCCCTTCGTCGGACGGTTGATCACCATTGCCATTCCCCGCGAGGAGGGCAGCCTTAGCGCCGACGAGTTGATCGCGACCGCCGCGACCGCCGGGCTCGCCGCCGAGCCGGCGGCGGGACTGGAAGACGCCCTCGCCAGGTTGGCCGGCGAGGCATCCGGCCCCGCCCGCGTGCTCGTCTGCGGCTCGCTCTACCTGGCGGGTGTCGTGTTGAAGGAGAACGGCATGTGACCGCCTCGGCGGGCCTGGCAAAAGGAAAACCCCGCCTTTCGGCGGGGTCGGGTCAACGGGTGCGCGTGGCGGCGCGCCGGTTCACAAGACGGAATCGAGCCACTCGGACAACTTGCCCTTGGGCAGGGCGCCGATCTTGGTCGCCGCGACCTGTCCGTCCTTGAACAGCATCAGGGTGGGAATTCCGCGCACCCCGTACTTGGAGGGCGTCATCGGGTTTTCGTCGATATTGAGCTTGGCGATGGTGACCTTGTCGCTCATTTCCTCGGCCAACGCTTCGAGCGCCGGCGCGATCTGTTTGCAAGGTCCGCACCATTCCGCCCAGAAATCGACGAGTACCGGCGTTTCGGCCTTGAGAACATCGGCGTTGAAAGAATCGTCCGTGACGTGTTTCGGCATTTTGTAAATCCTGTCAGCGAGTTAACGAAACCGGCTGGTGAAACTTCCCCGTCGCACTCGGGTCAATCTATGGAGCGTTCGGGGCTTGGTCAAGGCGTGTGCCGATCAAGAAGTTCTCCATCGAGCGTCATCAGCCGCGGTCCGTCGGTCCACAACAGGACGCAGCGAACCGGTCGATCGGTGTAAATCAGTGCCAGCGCGGCGCGATAGGCGGCCATCTGCTTGAGGTACAGGACCGGGACGTCGGCCGGGTCGCGGGGCGGCGGTCGGTGGGTCTTGTAGTCGAGAATCGTGACCCGCTCGGGCGTCACCAGAAGGCGGTCGACCTGCGCCGAGATCACCCGGCCGTTGACCTCGCCGGTCACCGGAACCTCGGCCCGGCTGCCGGGTCCGAACAGCGCCGCGTAGTCCGGGTGCTCGAGAACCGCCACCACTTCCGCGGCGATCTCGACCCGGGCTTCGTCGCTCAGGCGGTGAACCGGCCGCGAAAGCCATGCGCGGGCGGCTTCGGCGCGTCCGGAGGGGGGCACGTCGGGCAGGCTCTGAAGAAGCCGATGGATGATCAGGCCGCGTTTGAAGCGGGCGCCGTCGTCGGGGCCGAACGGGGAACGCACCGGCGGTTCGTCGTCCTCAGGCCGCGACGGCGCCAGGGGCCTGGCCGGCTTCCGCTCCGGCGGCGGCGGCTCGATCGCCCACGACGGCAGTGGCGGTGGCTCGGGCGCGGTGACGACGGAAGGCCGTTCGGTCGGCGCCTCCTGCGGGCAGGTGAGGCGCAGGACGCGCGACTCGTCGGTCACCCTTGCTTCGGCCAGGAACGGATCGTCGATCTCCTCGAGGCCGATATCCGGGCCGGCGGCGAGGAGGCCGTTGCGGACGAGGTTGTACCAGCAGTCCTCCGGCTCCCTCTGGAGTCCACGCCACCCGCAGACGATCAGTCGATCCTTGGCGCGGGTCATCGCCACGTACAGCAATCTCCGGTACTCCTGACGCTGCTTCGTTGCGATTCGTTGCCGTTCCGCCTCGGCGACCGCCTCGCAGGCGTTCCGGCTGGGCGGCCACAACAACACCGAGCCGCCATCACCATCACCGTCACCGTCGCCGTGGCGTTCGGGCCACAGCAGCCGGGATCCCTGTTTCGGCACCAGAAGGGTGTCGGGCAGGAACACGATCGGCGCCTGCAGTCCCTTGGCCCCGTGTACCGTCATCACCCGGACCGCGTCCCGTTCGGACTGTTCCAGGTCTCGCTTGATCTCAACCGTGCTCGCTTCCAGCCAGTGCAGGAAACCCTCCAGCGACGCCGCGTGGTTCCGCTCGAAATCCTGCGCCAGGTCGAGGAACACGGCGATCGGGTCCTCGGCCTCGCGCCCGAGGCGGGCGAGCAGCATGCGGCGTCCGCCGAGCGGGCCGAGCAGCCGGGCATAGAACTCGAACGGCGGCATCGTGTCGGCGGCGCCGAGAAGCGCCGACAAACGCCGGTATGCCGCGGCAAAGGCGCCCCCTTCGGCCGCCCCGGCGCGGAGTGAGCGCCACAGGGTCAGGGTTTTGTCGCGGCCGTGGGCGAGGCGAAACAGCTGCTCGTCGTCGAAACCGATCAGCGGCCCCTTGAGCACCGTCGCCAGGGTCAGGTCGTCGGTGGGAAGCAGGACGAACCGGCCGACGGCCACCAGGTCCATCACCGCCATCTGTTCGGTCAGCACCATTCTGTCGACGCCGGCGACGGCGACGCCGAGCAGTTTCAGCGCCCGCACCAGTTCCTCGACGAACAGGGTGCGGCGGCGCACCAGAACCATGATGTCTCCTGGCCTGATCGCGCGTCCCGTCGATTCCACCAGTTCGGACCCGGCGGTCATTGCCTTGATGCGCCGGGCGATCAGGAGGGCGAGGCGCGCCTGCGGCGAATCGCCCGGGATCCGCTCGACCGGCGGTTTCCACGGCGGCGGCGCATCGGTGGCCTGGGGGTTCACCGGCGGCCATATCTCCACCGACCCGCCGTCCCGCTGGCGGAAGGCCTGATGCACGATGACGTCGCCGTCGAGGGCGACCCCGTCGGCGGCGCCGTCGGCGGCGAATACGGCATCCACAGCGGCGAGCACCGCGCGGGTCGAGCGGAAGGAAATCTTCATCGGGATGAGCCGCCAGATCCGGCCGGCCCCGGCGATCCTGCTTCGAAACCATTCGTTGTTGGCGAGGAACTGATCCGGATCGGCTCCCTGGAAGCTGAAGATGGACTGTTTGACGTCGCCGACGGCGAACATGGTGCGGTCGACCTCCCTGGCGCCCTCTCCCGCGAAGAACTCGGCGGTCAGCGCGCGGACGATCTGCCATTGCTCGGGACTGGTGTCCTGGGCCTCGTCGATCAGCACGTGGTCGATGCCGCCGTCGAGCTTGTGCAGCACCCACGACGGGTTGCCTTCCTCCTCCAGCAGCCGCACGGCATGGAAGATCAGGTCGTCGTAGTCGAGCAGCGAGCGGGCGCGCTTGAGCCGCTGATAGGCCTCCAGCAGGGCATGACCGATCACCAGGAACGCGGCTGTGGCGCGGGCGGTCGTGACAGCCCGGCGTTTCATCATCGCGGCAAGCAGACGTTCGCCCTCGGTTCGCAGGATCTGGAGCGCGCCCGGCACCGTTGCCGCCGCCTTTTTGGTGATAAGGTATTTATTGTTACGTACGGTCGGCGGCTTGCCGCTGGTCAAGAAAACGACGGTGTAACCGTCGAACGCCTCAGCCCGGTCTTGGGGCGCGGCTTCCAGCCAGTTGGCGATGGCAATAGCCCTGCTGGCGTCCGGATCTGAGCCCTTTTCCAGGGCGGAGACCGCGCGGCGGAGGCCCGCGGAGTCGAACGACCGGTCTTCGCAGGCTTCGGAAATAGTGGTTTCCAGCGTCTCGCCCTCGCCGAGGCCGAGAAGATCGCGTATCGCGGCGACGACTGCCTCCACCGAGCCGTGGTGGTCGATGCAGCGGGAAAGCCGGCCGCGCTCGGCGGCCAACGCTACCATCAGATCTCCGAACGTGGTCTCGTGGACGTGGGTGACGATCTCGTCAAGCGCTTGCCTCAGTTTGCCTCCTTCGCGCTGTGCCGTGCGCAAGACCTCCTCGCGGGCCGCCGCCATCATTTCCTCGGCGTCGCGTTCGTCGAGCACCGAGAAGTGCGGCGCGACGCCGGCCTCGAGCGGGAAGCGGCCGAGCAGCGACTGGCAGAAGGCGTGAATGGTCTGGATGTTCATCCCGCCGGGGGTGTCGAGGACGCGGGCGAAAAGCTGCCGGGCGCGCACCCGCCGTCGCTCGTCCGGCGTTCGCCCGAGCAGATCGAACAAATCCCTTTCGAGGTCTCCATCGGAGGCCGCGGCCCATTTGCCGAGCTCCTTGGCGATCCGATCATTCATTTCCGCCGCCGCGGCCTTGGTGAAGGTCAGGCAGAGGATTTTCTGCGGCGGCGTGCCGGCGAGCATCAGGCTCAGCACCCGGTCGGTCAGCACCTTGGTCTTGCCGGTGCCGGCGGACGCCGCAACCCACACCGAGGCACCGGGATCGGCGGCGCCGCGCTGGCTGGCTCTCGGATCCGGGGTCGGGACGGAGGCTTCGGTCATTCCTCGCCCTTTCCGCCGGCCGACCACTCCTTGACCCGCGCCAGATGCTCGTAATCGCTGAACTCGGGTGCTACCCCCGGCCGTGGTCGTGATTCGTAGGCGGTCCTTTCGAAATCGAAGGCGGCAATCAACTTGCGGAGACCGTCGACGGCTTCCCGCGTCAGCGTCTCGGGATCGTCCCCGGCCGGTGTCCGTTCGCCGGCCGGATCGCCGCCCCGGAGCCGCCAGTACTCAAGTGTCGACACCGGCGCCCGGGCAACGCCGGCGAAGCCCGCGGCCTCGGCGATCGCCGCTTCCAGGGGAAGCTGCGGCGCGAAACCGGCGGCGACTTCCCGTTTGGTGGGTGGCGCGCCGGTCTTGTAGTCGATCACCGCGAGGGTTCCGTCGGCGAGGGTGTCGATGCGGTCGGCGATCGCGGTCAGCTCGAATGGGCCCGCCGGCGCGTCGAGCGTCAATGACCCCTTGACCTCGGTGGCGGAGGCCCGAAGCCCGGCGCGACGCTCCCGTTCCACGTCGACGAACCACCGGGCGATCCGCTCGAACCGGGG
>JAUXFS010000027.1 GCA_030622775.1 Rhodospirillales bacterium
CTGATGGATGAATTGCAGCGGGCTCTCGACCGATATCTCGCGGCAATGGCGGCCGAATTGGCCCGCCGCGGAGGGACCGGCTCGCCCACCGACCTAGGGATCAGCCGCGAGATGTTGCGTTCCGACGATCTCAGGGAACTGATCGACATGGCGCGTCGGCCCGCCCGTACTGGGGCTCGCGACAGTGCCCGCCAGTTGCTCGCCGAGTTGCAGAGGATCCTCGACGGCCTCCGCATGGGCCTCGAGGCCAGCGGTTCGCGCCGGGACCTGATCGAGGCGCACAAGCTGATGCAGGCCCTCAGAAACCTCGGGCAACGGCAACAGGATCTACTTGATGAGACGTTTCAGCAGTTGCGCGCGCGGCGGGCGCAACAGGACCGGGGCGAGCCGGGAGAGCCGGCGCCGGGGTCGAAGGAGGGCATGGCCGAACAGGACGCATTGCGGCGGGAACTGGGCGAACAGATGCTCCGGCTGGACAGCTTCATCGGCGGGATCCCGCCGCCGGTGGGTAAGGCCGAGCGGGCGATGCGCGGCGCCGTCGACGCGCTGGATGGCGGTCGCCTTGGAACGGCGGTGGAGAAGCAGACCGAGGCGGTGGACCACCTGAACCAAGCGGTGGAGTCCGCCGGCGAGGCGATGGCCCGCCGGCTCGGCGGGCTCTCCGGAATGTTCGCCGGCGATCCCGACGACGACGGTGGGGACGGCGGTGATATTTTCGGACGATCGCCCGAGGGCGGTTACCGCGGGATGGGCGCCGGTCAGGTCAAGATTCCCGATCGCATCGAGTTGCATCGGGCGCAGGAAATCCTTCGGGAGCTGCGACGTCGCGCCGGGGAGCGCCATCGGCCACCCGCGGAACTGGGCTATATCGAACGGCTGTTGCGCCGGTTCTGAGAGTCCGTCCGGCGACCGGCCCGGGGGTTTACGTACTCTCGTCCCGGGGGGCGAACGTCACCTTGATTCGACGCGCCGCCGCCGCCGGGTTCTCCAGCCGCGCCGTAAAATCGACGGTTTCCCCCGGCGGCAGCGCGAGCCGGTCCGGCGATACGGTGACGAACTGAAGCTCCTCGTTGTCGGCATCGAACAGTGCGACACGGATCAGCGGGATATTTCTCGGCCCGTCGGAGGTGTTGGCGATGACGCCCTCGATCACCAGCGTTTCGCTCTCACCGCTCGGCTCGCGGGTGGAACTGACGTCACGGATGTCCAGCCCGGCGCCAAGCTCTTCGCCGGCAAGACCGACCATCCCGTAAATTTTCGCGGCGCCCGGGACGGCTGCGACGATCGGATCACGGGCCAAAATCAACACCGCCACCACGATCAACGCCGCCCCGACGGCCAGGGCGGCGATCACACCACCGCTGGCCCGTCGCTTCGACGATTGCGCGGGCTGTTGCGATTCGACCCTGGCGGCGGTCAGCACCGCCGGAATCGGTTCGCCTTCGGCCCGGTCCTCCGGCTCCTCGGCGGTGTCGGCGGGGCTCTCTTCGCCGATGTCGCCGCGGGGCTCGGCGGATTCTGGCTCACCGGTCGCCGCCGGCATCGCATTCCCATGTGTTTCGATAGGAGATACGATTTCGCCGTCCGGCGAGGCGCCGGTCGTGACCGGTGGTTGCGAATCGAGGTCGCGATCGGACGAAGGCCATGGGGGTTGAGGTTCGGGTCGCGGTATCGAGACCGCCGGCCCGGACGAGGACGCCGCCGGTTCCGCGCCGTGATCCGGCGACCATGGCGCTTGATCCCATTGACTCTCGCAATCGGAGCACCTGACCCTGCGGCCGTGGAGCCCAATCTCGGCGGGGTCGACGGTGTAGCGTGCCGAACAGCGCGGACAGGTTATAATCATCGCGGACAGGGTGTGGTAAGCTTTTGCGGTTTATAGGCTTCCGGTCCGGATAACGCAACAAGCAGGTGGACGGCACATGGGGACCGCCGAGCGAAAAGGGGTCGTGGTGCGTTTCCAGGGGGTGGGCCTCAGGTACGCCGCCGGGCCGGAGGTTCTCGACAACGTGTCGTTTGAACTGGAGGACGGCGCGTTCCACTTTCTAACCGGACCGAGCGGCGCCGGCAAGACGACCTTGCTCCGCCTGATGTATCTGGCGATGAAGCCGACGCGCGGCCGGATCACCCTGTTCGGCGACGATACCGCGACGGTGTCGCGCGCGCGGCTGCCGGCGCTGAGGCGGCGAATCGGCGTCGTCTTTCAGGACTTCCGCCTGCTCGACCATCTTTCCACGTTCGACAACGTGGCGTTGCCACTACGCATCGCCGGTCGCCACGAGAGCGAAGTGCGCAAACACGTGGTCGAGCTCCTGAGGTGGGTCGGCCTCGAGAATCACCTCGATGCGCGACCGCAGGCGTTGTCCGGCGGCCAGCAACAACTGGTCGCGATCGCCCGGGCGGTGGTCGGTCGGCCAAAACTGCTTCTCGGCGACGAGCCGACCGGCAATGTCGACGATCATATCGCGATACGACTGATGCACCTGTTCCAGGAGATGAACCGGCTTGGCACCACGGTTGTCGTCGCCACCCACAACCGATCCCTGGCCGGTCGAATCGGACACCGGAGGCTGCGGATGGAGCACGGAAAGCTGTGGATGGAACACCCAAAGGCGCCGGCGCCGGCGAAAGGCGGATCCGGCGCGCCGCGACCGACCGAGGCGCCGGTGGTCAGGCTCTAAATGTTTGCTCCCCGTTCCGACCTGCCGCTGGATCGCGACCCGCTCGGCCGGTTTCTGCCATGGCTGATCGCGTTCATGGTTTACCTGGCGGTTCTCGCGCTGGCCGGCGTCCTGGTGATAAACGGCACCGCCGGACGATGGGAGAGGGGGCTCGGCGGCACGGTGACGGTCCAAATCGCGCCGGCCGACAGTGCCGAGGCCGCCGGCGTTCGCCTGCGCGCGGCGCTCGACGTCCTGCGCGCCACGCCCGAGGTCGCCCACGCCGAACCCATTCCCGAAAGCCGGATCGCCGCCTTGTTGGAACCATGGTTGGGCGAAATCGATGCCGCGCTCGATCTGCCGTTGCCGCGGCTCATCGACGTGCGGTTGAAGCCCGGCGGCGATCTCGACGCCGAGGACCTGGCGATGCGTCTGGCCGCGGCGGTCCCGGGCGCTGCATTAGATGATCACCGGGTCTGGTTGGACCGGTTGCTCCGACTCGTCCATACGGTTGAAGTGCTGGCCGGTGTGATCTTGGCGCTGATCGGGCTGGTCATCGCCGGCACGGTCGTGTACGCCACCCGCTCGGGACTGGCGGTTCACTTGGACGCCATAGAGGTTTTGCATCTCATCGGGGCGCAGGATTCTTACGTTGCCCGGCAGTTCGCGGATCGGGCGCTGGCCCTGAGTCTCAGGGGAGGGGCGATCGGCCTGTTGCCTGGAGTGGCGACGTTGATCGGCATCGACCAACTGGCGGCACGGCTCCAGGGCGGCCCCCTGCCCGACCTGGCCCTGGCGCCGGCTCATTGGGTGATCCTCGCCGTATTGCCGATCGTGGTGGCGGTGATCGCGATGTTGACCGCCCGGGTGACGGTCATGCGCAATCTGGCGAGTATGTTCTGAGATGCGAAGATCGAGCCCCTATCGCCGCCGTCGCACCGGGAGCCTGGTCATCTGGGTTGTGGTCTTGGCGGTGCTGTTGGTCGGCGCCTGGGGATACGGCCTTGTCCGATTCGCCGAAGCGATACCCGAGACCGTCGCCGATGCCGACACGCCCACCGATGCCATCGTCGTGTTGACCGGCGGTAGCGAACGGCTGAGTACCGGCTTGCGGCTGCTGGCGGACGGCAAGGCCGGCAAGGTCTTCGTTTCCGGTGTCCACGAGAGCGTCGACATCGCCGAATTGTTGAAGACGGCGGGGAACCCCCCGGAGGAGTTGGAACCGCGCGTGGAAACCGGTCACGGTGCGCAGGACACCGCCGGCAACGCCGTCGAGACCGCCGCCTGGATGCGAGACCACGGTTACCGCTCGCTGCGTCTGGTCACCGCCAGCTATCACATGCCGAGAAGCCTACTCGAATTTCGCTTTGCCCTTCCCGAGGCGACGGTGATCCCGCATCCCGTGTTTCCCGGCCACGTCAAGCGGGAACGGTGGTGGCTATGGCCGGGGACAACGGCGCTGATCATCGGCGAATACCATAAGTTCCTGTTGGCGTGGCTGGACCATGGGACGACTCGAGTGTTCGGCCGCGAGGGGGCATGAGCGGGCGATGACGGCGATTCGATCGATCCTGTTCTTTGGCGGTGCTCTTGCCTGGACGGCGTTGATCTCGGTTGGGTTCCTGCCGCTGTTGCTGTTGCCGCGTCGGGGCATGCAGAAGGCTGCGTGGGTTTGGACTTGCGGCCTGATCGGATGGCTCGCTGCCACCTGCGGGCTCGGCTACCGGATCGTGGGTCGCGAGC
Organism: Rhodospirillales bacterium; assembly: GCA_030622775.1. Classification (GTDB taxonomy): domain Bacteria; phylum Pseudomonadota; class Alphaproteobacteria; order Rhodospirillales; family Defluviicoccaceae; genus JAUXFS01. The sequence goes on from JAUXFS010000027.1 coordinate 4,404, forward strand.
ACTTGCCGCCTGGTGCTGCCATCATTGCCGCCAAGCATCAGTCGGCTTGGGACACGCTGATCTTTCACATTCTCGTTGATGACCCGATCTTCGTTCTGAAACGAGAGCTGTTCCGAGTTCCCTTCATCGGGTGGTACCTGCGCAAGGCGGGAAATGTCGGGGTCGACCGCGCCGCCGGGTTCCGCGCGCTGAAGGCGATGATCCCCGATGTCGAGCGCGCCCTCGCCGCCGGCAGCCAGGTTATCGTGTTCCCGGAAGGAACCCGTTCGGCCCCCGGCGCCTCAAGGCCATACCAGCCCGGCGTCGCCGTCCTCTACGCGGACTGCGATGTCCCGGTGGTTCCGGTCGCGCTCAATTCCGGCGTGTTCTGGGGGCGGCGCAGCTTTTTCAAGTATCCCGGCGTGATCACCCTGGAGTTCCTGCCGCCGATGCCGAGGGGGCTCGACCGCAGGGAGTTCCTCAAGGTGCTGGCGGACAGGGTCGAAACCGCCGCCGAGCGATTGCGCGTCAAGGCGGAACAGGAACTCCAAGGAGGCGGACATCCGCCGGCCCAGGCTGCCGGCCCTGTGGAAAAAGCCGCGGCCGCGGCCGGTCAATCCCGGGAATAACCTTCGCAACACCCTGCCGATCAAGGAAGACCCCCGACACGGATTGGGGAAAACTTCGTGGAAACATAACAGGAACACTTAGCGTTGACGTTGTTTCCGTCCACGCTTACAGTTGAGCCGCCGTGAAACCACGGACCGACGCGGCGGCGGTTTCGACGGCGTATCAATTGGAAAGGGTTGAGGGCTCGGAAAATGCAGGTGGCGCCCGTTTCCCAGCAGATCTGGGACATGAAGTACCGGCTCAAGACCATCGACGGCCAGCCGGTCGACAAGACCATCGCCGATAGCTGGCTACGGGTGGCGACGGAGCTGGCGCGCCCGGAAAAGGAGCCGGCCCTCTGGCAGCAACGTTTCTACGAAGCGATGGAGGATTTCCAGTTCCTGCCGGCCGGAAGGATCCTCTCGGGCGCCGGCTCGGGACGCCGGGTGACCCTGTTCAACTGTTTCGTCATGGGCGACGTTCCCGACGACATGGCCGGCATCTTCGAGCACCTGAAGCAGGCGGCGTTGACCATGCAGCAGGGGGGCGGCATCGGCTACGACTTCTCCACCCTGCGGCCAAAGGGGGCGCCGGTCGAAGGGGTCGGGGCGGATGCATCGGGGCCGCTTTCGTTCATGGACGTGTGGGACGCCATGTGCCGGACGATCATGAGCGCGGGCTCCCGGCGCGGCGCGATGATGGCGGTGATGCGCTGTACCCACCCCGATATCGAGGCGTTCATCGAGGCCAAGCGCGAACCCGGCCGGCTCCGCATGTTCAACCTTTCGGTCCTGGTAACCGACGCGTTCATGCAGGCGGTCAAGGAGGACGCGCCGTGGCAGCTGACCTTCGGCGGCGTCGCCTACAAGAGCCTCCCGGCCCGTGAGCTGTGGGACAAGATCATGCGGGCGACCTACGCCTACGCCGAGCCGGGGGTGGTGTTCATCGACCGCATCAACCGCCTCAACAACCTGCACTATTGCGAGGACATCCACGGCACCAATCCCTGCGGCGAACAGCCATTGCCCCCATATGGGACCTGTTTGCTCGGATCGGTGAACCTGACCCGGTTGGTCGAGCACCCGTTCGAGGCCGAGGCCGGCATCGACGAGGAGGCGCTGGCGGCGCTGGTCGCCACCGCGGTCAGGATGTTGGACAACGTCATCGACGTTTCCCGCTATCCGCTGCCCGAGCACGAGCACGAGGCCAGGTCCAAGCGCCGCATCGGCCTCGGGATCACCGGCCTCGCCGACGCCCTGATCATGTGCGGCGCCCGCTACGGCGGCCACGAGGCGGTGCGCCTGAGCGAGACCTGGATGCGGACGATCCGGCGCTCCGCCTACCTCGCGTCGGTCGAGTTGGCTCGGGAAAAGGGCGCCTTCCCGTTGTTCGATCGCGACAAGTACCTGGCCGGCGAGAACATCGCCGAGCTCGAGGAGGACGTGCGGGCGGCGATCGCCGAGCACGGGATCCGCAACGGCCTGCTGACCTCGGTGGCACCGACCGGGACCATCTCGCTGTTCGCCGACAACGTCTCGTCGGGGCTCGAGCCGGTGTTCAGCTTCAAGTACGCCCGCCACGTGTTGATGCCCGACGGCAGCCGCCGCGAAGAGGAGGTCTCCGACTACGCCTACCGGCTGTTCCGCCGGCTCAAGGACGAAGGAACGCAGCTTCCCGAGTATTTCGTCGACGCCCAGGGGCTCAGCCCCAACGACCACCTGGTGATGCAGGCGGCGGTGCAGAAGTACATCGACAGCTCGATCTCCAAGACCATCAACTGTCCCGAGGACATCTCGTTCGAGGATTTCAAGGATATCTACCTGCAGGCCTACGAACTCGGCTGCAAGGGGTGCACCACCTACCGGCCCAACGAGGTCACCGGCGCGGTGCTCGAGGTCAGGGACGGGGGGCAGGCGAAGGCGGCGACCGCCCAGCCGGAGCTGCCGCTGGAGGCGCCGGCGGCCAAGGCCAAGCCCAGGGACCTCGGCGATTCCGGCGCCATCGTCCAGATGTTCCAGCCCCTCGACCGGCCGGAGGCGTTGCCGGGAAGCACCTACAAGGTGCGCTGGCCGGATAGCGACCACGCCATCTACATCACCCTCAACGACATCGTCCAGGACGGCCGCCGCCGCCCGTTCGAGGTGTTCATCAACTCCAAGAACATGGAGCACTACGCCTGGACGGTGGCGTTGACCCGGATGATCAGCGCGGTGTTCCGCCGTGGCGGCGACGTGTCGTTCGTGGTCGAGGAACTGAAGGCGGTGTTCGATCCGCGCGGCGGCCAGTGGGTCGGCGGCCGCTACATCCCGTCGTTGCTGGCCGCGATCGGCGGGGTCATCGAACAGCACATGATCGAAATCGGCTTCCTCCCGGCACCCGGCGCCCGCGGCGAGGCGCATACCGAGAAGGCGCGCAAGGCCGTCGGCGAAGGCACCGGCACCCGGTTCCGTAGCTGCCCCAAATGCGGCGCCCCAACCCTGATCCGCCAGGAAGACTGCGACACCTGTTCCAGTTGCGGCTACTCCAAGTGCGGGTGATAAACCGGCGCTTTCGAGACCTTGCCTTTCGACACGGTCAGGCGGGCCGGCAGAGGTAGGAAAACGTCGCCGCGGCGTAGTCTTCGGCGATCTGGTGGAGGACGAGGCGGCAGGTCTGGTCGCCCTGGGTGAAGGTGCGGACGCTGCCGATGCGCATGCTCACCCGGCGGCCGTTGCGCATGACGGTGACGGCGCCGGGATCGTCCTCCGCCGCGGGACCCAGATAGGCGAAGCTGTTGGCGCCGCCGGGGAGGAAGTAGGCCGCGCCGGGGGCGAGGGTGAACTGCCGGGCGGTGAGCTGGTATTCCGAGATCGGCGTCTGTTCGATGATCGATCCCAGGGTTTGCCCGAGGTGTTGCAGCGACTCCGGGGCGGCCTGGTTGCGGTCGAGGGTGGCGACCAGATCCTCGATCACCGCCAGCACCTTGTCGCGCAGTTCCCGGTTCACCCTCGGGGCGTCGTCCGTCCTGCGAACGACCTCCACCCGAAACTCATTGTTGAAGAGATAGGTGTTGCGGGAATTGTGCTGAGAAACGCCGCCGGAAACATCGCCGATATCGCCGATCGCCGGTCCGGCGGCGGTGATCGACTGGATTGTTCCGGCCCTCGGACCCGTCAACATACGCAAAAGGACGTCAAGGGTTTCGCCGTTGATCGCGAGATAGGCGGATCCGGAGAGGGTGCCGATCGAAACCAGGATCGCCGCGGCGCTCTTCGTTCTCGATCGCCATTTGCGCTTGGCGCCGCGCGATGGCGCTTCGTCCACCATGCCATTCTTCCGGGGTTTGATGTTGAGCTGATATTATTCCTAATATATCCCCGGGTGGCCGCTGAATCAAGGAAAAAATACTGTTCCTCGGAATATAGGCCGAAGACGCTGGTCAGTAGCGGGGCCTGGCCTTGACTTCGGCGATCGTCAGGACGTGGTGGAGCGGGCCGTCGTCGATGCCGAAGGCGTCCAGGTGGCGGACGACGTTCTGCAGGTAGTCCAGCGAAGAGCCGTAGGCGCCGTGGCCTTGGAGAACCAGTTCGGCGGCGCGCTCGGGCGTCAGTCCGCCGGCGTACTGGGCATGGTCGCGCCGGGTGGCGAAGGCGAGCGCCGAAACCGTCTCGTTGCCGTCGAGACGGAGCTTCCGCAGGGCGGGTGTGTAGACGCCGGTTCCCAGTTCCCGCTCGTAAAGATAGGCGCGGGTGGCCTCGACGTCTCCAGCGGCGACGCGCAGCGCTTGGCCGCGACAGCAGCCGCCACGGTCAAGCCCGACGACCAGCCCGGGGCATTCCGGGGTCCCCCGGTTGCGGACGGAGAAGATGCACAGCGCCCGGTGATAGCCGTGGAGCACCGCCGGCCGTGTCTCGACGTGGGGAAACCGCGGATCCCACATCAGCGAGCCGTAGGCGAACACCCACAGGTCGCGGTCGCTTGCGGACACGGAGGTCAACCCTTGGTGGCCAAGGCGACCCCGAGGGCGGCCAGCCCCATTCCGAAGAGGGCCGAAACGCCGAGGGTTTCGCCGAAAAGCAGGAAGGCGAAGACGGCCGTTACCGGCGGCACCAGATAGAACAGGCTCGCCACCTTGGCCGCGGCGCCGCGGCGGATCATCAGGTAGAGCAACGGCATCGCCCCCAGCGACAGCACGATCACCAGCCAACCGAGGGCGAATACGAACGACCCGCTCCAGGCGATGGTCATGGTTTCGAACAACAGCGCCGCCGGCAACATGACGAGCGCCGCGGCGCCGAACTGAACCACCGCACCGGTCCTCAGATCCATGCCGCTGACGTGGCGCTTCTGATAGAGGGTGCCGACGGTGATGCCGATCAGGGCGGCGACGGCAAAGGCGATGCCGGCGAGGTGCTCGGTCCGGAAGCTGAGCTTTTCCCAGACCACCAGCGCGACGCCGGCGAGACCGATCAGCAGACCCAGCCATTGCCGTCCCGTCACCCGCTCTCCGAGAAAGGGACCGGCGGCGGCGGCGGTCAACAACGGCTGAAGACCGACGAGCAGGGCGGCGACGGCCGGGGGGACACCCCGCTCGATGGCGGCGAACACGCCTCCGAGATAGGCGCCGTGAACCAACAGGCCGACGACGGCGCCGTGACCGACTTCCGACCAGGTCGCCGGCCACGGCGCGCGGCCGGCGATGGCGACGACGGTCAACACGGCGATGACCGCGACGAAGCGCACCAACAGAAAGGTGAACGGCTCGGCGTAGGGCAGCCCCAGCTTCGCGCCGATGAACCCGGTGCTCCACAACAACACGAACAATGCCGGCATGGCGGCGATCCAGGGCGTCCTGGTCGGGTCGGGCCGTGGGAACTCGGGAACCGCGGGTTCGCGCATGGTTTCATCGTCCGAATGGCGGCGGGAGGGTATTGCCTCGATCGCCGATCGGCAACTCGATAAAAGTATCGACCACTCCCCGCACCGTCCTGTATTCGGCCTTGTCATGGGCC
>JAUXFS010000528.1 GCA_030622775.1 Rhodospirillales bacterium
GGCATGGGCATGGTGCTCGCCCTGACCCGGGAACGATCCGGCAACGGAGGCGCCCGATGACCACTGCCAAAACACCCCTGGTGGTGTTAGCCGCCGGCGGCACCGGGGGGCACGTTTTCCCCGCCGCGGCGCTGGCCGCCGAACTCGAGACCCGCGGCGCCGGTGTCATCCTGTTCACCGACCGGCGTGGCGACGCCGTCGGCGGCGCCCTGGGCGGCGTCGAGACAATGCGGATCCGCGCGGGCGGCGTTGCCGGCAAGGGCCTCGCCGCCCGGATGCACAGCACCCTGGAGCTCGGACTGGGACTGTTCCAGGCGCGTTCTCTGTTGCGCCGGCTCGCCCCGCGGGCGGTCGTCGGTTTCGGCGGATACCCCTCGGTACCGACCATGCTGGCGGCCACTTTCGGCCGCTATCATACCCTCGTTCACGAGCAGAACGCGGTTCTCGGGCGCGCCAACCGCCTCCTCGCCGGCAGGGTCGAACGTATCGCCAGCTCATTCGAGCATCCCGCCCGATTGCCGGCCGGCGTCGGCGGCAAGATCGTTCACACCGGCATGCCGGTACGCCCGGCGTTCGTCGACACCCGCGGCCAGTCCTACCCCGATATCGGCGCCGACGGCCCGATCCGTCTGCTCGTGCTCGGCGGCAGCCTGGGGGCGCAGGTATTCGGCGAAGTGGTTCCGGATGCGGTCGGTCTTCTGGACGAACGGCTGCGCCGGCGACTGGTGATCAGCCAGCAATGCCGGCCCGAGAACCTCGAACAGGCCGAGGCCGCCTATCGGCGTCTCGGCGTCGCCGCCGAGTTGGCTCGTTTCTTCGACGACGTGCCCCAACGGCTGGCCGCGGCGCACCTTCTGATCGCCCGCGCCGGCGCCTCGACGGTGGCCGAGATCACCGCCGTCGGCCGGCCTTCGATTTTGATCCCGTATCCCCATGCCATCGACGATCACCAGGCGGCCAACGCCCGCGCCGTCGAGGATGTCGGCGCCGCGTGGGTGATGCCTCAGGAATCGTTTTCGCCGGAGACCCTGGTGGAACGGCTGCGCGATCTGTTGGCGGCGCCGGAGGCCTTGCGCCAGGCGGCCGAACGCGCCCGGACGGCCGGACGCCCCGAGGCGGCGGAGAGACTGGCCGACGCGGTGTTCGACCTCATCGAGTCCAACGGTGCCGAAGGCGGCGCTCATACAGGAAGGCGGGCGGCATGAAGGCACTTCCTTTCGGCATCGGCACCATCCACTTCGTCGGCATCGGCGGTATCGGCATGAGCGGGATCGCCGAGTTGCTCCACAACCTCGGCTATTCGGTGCAGGGCAGCGATCGCGCCGAAAACGGCAATACCCGGCGGCTTCGGGCGCTCGGCGTGCCGCTTTCGATCGGCCACGACGAGGGCAATCTCGGCGAGGCCCAGGTCGTGGTCATCTCGTCGGCGATCAAGCCCGACAACCCGGAAGTCGTCGCCGCCCGCAAGCGGTTGCTGCCGGTGGTTCGGCGCGCCGAGATGCTGGGCGAGCTGATGCGGTTGAAGTGGTCGATCGCCGTCGGCGGCACCCACGGCAAGACGACGACCACGTCGCTGGTCGCGGCGGTGCTGGACGCCGCCGGGATGGACCCGACGGTGGTCAATGGCGGCATCATCAACGCCTGGGGCTCCAACACCCGCCTCGGCGGCGGCGATTGGATGGTCGCCGAGGCCGACGAGTCCGATGGCACCATGGTCAAGCTGCCGGCGACGGTCGCGGTGGTTACCAACATCGATCCCGAGCATCTCGACCATTACGGCGGGTTCGAGGCGCTGCGCGAGGCGTTCGTCGCCTTTGTCACCAATATTCCGTTCTACGGCTTCGCCGCCTTGTGCATCGACCACCCGGAGGTGCAGGCGATGATCCCCAAGGTCCTCGACCGGCGGGTGGTGACCTATGGTTTTAGTCCGCAGGCCGGCGTCCGCGGCACCAACCTGGAGCCGACGGCCGACGGAATCCGTTTCGACGCGGTGATCACCGACCGGCGGACGGAGAAATCCCGCACCGTCAACGATCTGTTCCTGCCGATGTTCGGCAGGCACAACGCCCAGAACGCCCTGGCGGCGATCGCCATCGCCAACGAGATGGACATCGGCGACGACGTGCTCCGCCGCGGGCTGGCCGAATTCGCCGGTGTCAACCGCCGGTTCACCCGTGTCGGCGAGGTCGGCGGCATCACCGTGATCGACGACTACGGCCACCATCCGGTCGAGATCGCCGCCGTGCTCGCCGCGGCGCGGACGGCGTCCCGGGGGCAGGTCATCGCCGTGGTCCAGCCCCATCGCTACACCCGGCTTCGCGACCTGTTCGAGGATTTCTGCTCGTGTTTCAACGATGCCGACGTGGTGGTGGTCGCCGACGTCTATCCGGCCGGGGAGGATCCGATCGAGGGCATCAGCCGCGAGGCGCTGGTCGACGGGTTGCTCGCCCACGGCCACCGGCAGGCGATCCCGCTCTCCGATCCCAAGGAACTGGCCGCGACCGTCGACGAGCTTGCCCGGCCGGGCGACATGGTGATTTGTCTCGGCGCCGGCAACGTGACCCAGTGGGCGAATGCATTGCCGGCGGAGTTGGAACGTCTGCGGCATGAACGCGAC
>JAUXFS010000308.1 GCA_030622775.1 Rhodospirillales bacterium
GATGTTCAAGGGCACCGAGACCCGCCGCCCGGGCGAGTTCTCCGAGCTGGTCGCCCGCAACGGCGGCCAGGAGAACGCCTTCACCTCGTATGACTACACCGGCTACTACCAGAACGTCGCCAAGGACCGGCTCGAACTGGTGATGGAACTGGAAGCCGACCGGATGACCAATCTGGTGCTGACCGAGGAGCTGGTGGCGCCGGAGCGCCAGGTGGTGCTCGAGGAACGTCACCAGCGCATCGACAACAACCCGTCCGCCGTCCTCGACGAACGCGCCGACGCCATGCTCTACCTCAACCACCCCTATCGCCGGCCGCTGATCGGCTGGGAGCATGAACTCACCGCCCTGTCGGTGGACGACGTCCTCGACTTCTACAAGCACTGGTACGCCCCCAACAACGCGATCCTGGTGGTCGCCGGCGACATCACCGCCGAGGAGCTGCGGCCGCTGGCGGAGAAGTACTACGGCGCGATCCCGGCGGTGGAGCCGAAGCCGCGTCTGGTCCCGCGCGAGCCGCCGCGGAAAACCGCCCGCCGCATCGAACTGCGCGACGAGCGGGTGCGCCAGCCGGAATGGCAACGCACCTACCTGGCCCCCGGTTATCGCGACGGCGCCACCGAGCACGCCTACGCGCTGCAGGTGCTGGCGCGGATCCTCGGCAGCGGCGCCACCAGCCGGCTTTATCGCGGCATGGTGGTCGAGGACAAGCTGGCGGTCTCCGCCGGCGCCTGGTACGCCCCGTCGAAACGGGGTCCCGCCCCGTTCGCGCTCTATGCCAGCCCGCGCCCCGATGTTTCCATGGAACAGATCGAACAGGCGATGACGGCGGCGCTCGACGACGTGCTCCGCGACGGCGTGACCGAGGACGAGGTCGCGCGGATCAAGAGCCGGATGCTCGCCGACGCCGTCTACGCCCGGGACTCGCTGAGCACCGGCGCGCGGGTGCTGGGCGAGGCGCTGGCCATCGGTCTCACGGTCGAGGACGTGGAGGCGTGGCCGGAACGGATCTCCGCGGTGACCAAGGAGCAGGTCGACGCCGCCGCCCGCGCCGTGTTCGACGGCAACCACTCGGTCACCGCCCTGCTGCTTTCCGAAGACGCGGGCGAACTCGATGGGGCGGACGTACTCGATGGCACGGGCGAGCGGGCGGTGGCGCAATGACGACGATGCTCCCGCGCCGCGCCGCCTGGGCGTTCTGTCTGGTCGTCGCCGTCGCTTTTGCTCCGGCCGCCGGCGCGGTCGACGTACAGCGGGTCACCGCCGACGGCATCGAAGCGTGGCTGGTCGAGGACCACACCAACCCGATCATCGCCGTCGGCATCGCCTTTCGCGGCGGCGCCGCCCTCGATCCGTCCGGCAAGGAGGGTCTGGCGCGGATGGCCTCGGCGCTGCTCGACGAAGGCGCCGGCGATCTCGACTCCCAGGCGTTCCAGCGCCGGCTCGAGGATCTGTCGATCCGGCTGCGCTTCAACGCCGGCCTCGACACCTTCGGCGGCGGCCTGCGCACCCTGACCGAAAACCGCGACGCCGCCTTCGATCTGCTGCGCCTCGCGCTCACCCGGCCGCGGTTCGACGCCGAGCCGGTCGCCCGCATCCGCGGCCAGATCGAGTCGGGGATCCGCCAGAGCGCGGAGGACCCCGGCAGCGTCGCCAACGAGCGGTTGTTCGCCGCGCTGTTCCCCGGCCACGCTTACGGCCGGCCGGCAGAGGGGACGCTGGAGAGCATCGCCGCGATCACCGCCGACGACCTGCGCGGCTTCGTCGACCGCCGCCTCGCCCGCGACAACCTGGTCATCGGCGTCGTCGGCGACATCACCCCGGAGCAACTGGCGCGGCTGCTGCAAGGCACGTTCGGGGATCTGCCGGCGACGGCGGCCCCGGCCGGCGTGACCGACGCCGCCCCCGCCACCGACGGCGGAACCATCGTCGTCGAAAAACCGGCGCGCCAGAGCGCCATCGTCTTCGCCCAGCGCGGGTTGAAGCGCGACGATCCCGATTTCTACGCCGCGACGGTGCTCAACCACATCCTCGGCGGCGGTTCGTTCACCTCGCGGCTCTACGATCAGGTCCGCGAGAAACGGGGGCTGGCCTACTCCGTCCACACCTCGCTGGCGCCGCTGGACCACGCCGCGATGATCGTCGGCGGCGCCGGCACCGCCAACGAGCGGGCGGCCGAAACCGTCTCGGTGATCCGCGAGCAATGGCGGCTGGTGGCCGAAGGCGGGGTCACCGCCGACGAACTGGCCGATACCAAGACCTACCTCACCGGCTCGTTCCCGCTTCGCTTCACCTCCAGCGGCCGGATCGCCCGCATCCTGGTGGCGATGCGGCTCGAGGAGCTCGGCATCGACTACCTCGACCGCCGCAACGGACTGATCGAAGCGGTCACCCTCGACGACGTCAACCGCCTCGCCGCGACCCTGCTCGACCCCGACACGTTGACTTTCGTCGTCGCCGGCCAGCCCGAGGGCATCGCCGCGACGGACTGACGCGGGCGTCCATCCAGGAATCCAAAAATAAACGCGGATTGGTATTAGTGTCGCGCCGCCCGCCGGGACAACAGAGGCCACGTGTCATGATCCACGACCGCCACCTCCGTTTCGCCGCCGTCTGGCTTGTCGTTTTCGCCGTCGTCGCCACCGTCGCCGCCTGTTCGGGGCCGACCGGAAAGACGGTGGAGGGCCGACAGTACAGGCAGAGCGGCGCCTGGGGGGTCGCCGATGGGGTCATGCGGCAGGGACCGATGCTGGTCCAGATCCTCGGCCGGCCGTTTGGCGGGGTCTCGTCGGAACGGCTGCACCGGCTGGTCGTCGCCGCCGCCGAGCAGACCACCGCATGGGCGCCCCGCTCCCGGTTCACCACCAACCCCGAGCGCACGCCCGACCCGCGGACACGGGTGATCGTCGCGTTCGGCCGAACCGATCTGGGGCCGGTTTCGCTGTGCGGCGACCTGCGGCGCGAGCGCGGCTGGAGCACCAAGCTGGCGGTGAAACAGCCGGAAAGCGGCCCGGTCCACGTCAAGGCGACGTTCTGCGACGGCAACACGGCGCTCTCCTTCGCCACCGGCCGCCTGGCGAAGGTGGATGGCTTCGGCGACCCGCGCTTCGCCACGCTGATGCGCCGGGTGTTCGAGACCCTGTTCCCGCCGGACTCCAGATACCGCCGATAGAAGAGCTCATTTCCGAATGGGAGCGCGCCCGCGCGACGTTGCGGAGCGGAGTAGGCCGGAGCGGAGTTGGCCGGAGCGGAGTAGGACCGAAGGGGCTCTCAGCTTTCGAGCGGAAAGCGCTGGCGGCGCCAAGCGCGGAAGCCGCCGTTGAGCACCGAGACGTCGGTGAAGCCGGCGTCGCGCAATGCCCGGGCGGCGCGGGCGGCGCGGAGCTCCATGGCGCAATGGACATAGACGGGATGGTTCTTCAGCGGCGAGAGGTCGGCGTCGCGGGCCTGGACCCGGGCCTTCAGGTCGGCCAGCGGCAGGTTGACCGCCCCCGGCAGATGCCCCCCCTTCCCCGCGTATTCGCCGGCGGTGCGGACATCGAGGATGACCACGTCGTCGCCGGCGTCGAGGCGGCGTTTCAGCTCCGCCGGCTCGACGAACGGCGACCGCGCCCGCCACCGCGGCACGTATTTGTAGGCTACCGCCGCGACGATGATCAGGGCGAAGGCCCAGATGGACTCGGCGTCGTATTCCACGATGTCCCCCGGTTGCGGAGCGGTGACTCGAAGTTGGCCATTGCGGCGGCGGCTCCGGGAGCCTACCTGAACCGTTGTCATGAGCAATCCCCCGAAGGCGCCCGTTCACGTGATCGGCGGCGGCCTCGCCGGCAGCGAGGCGGCGTGGCAGTTGGCCCGCGCCGGCGTGCCGCGTACCGGCCGCATCTCGTGGACGACCGCCGGCACCCCGGCGCGGGCCAGCTGCCACGCCGCCTCGCTGCCGGC
>JAUXFS010000489.1 GCA_030622775.1 Rhodospirillales bacterium
GCCAGCGCCGACCTGCCGCTCCCCGTCGGTCCGGCGACGATCAGGACGGGCTGGCTCGTTAGGTCATCCATTGCATTTCGCGACCCGATCGGCTAGTCTGAATGATATATGATAACGATGAATGATATCACCATGCGCACCATCGTCGATATTCCCGAGGACCAGATTAAGCGTCTCACCCGGATTTGCGAGCGGGAGCACGTGTCGCGGGCCGAAGTCATTCGCCGCGCGATCGCCGGCTATCTGCGACACGGGGTTGCGGCGTCCGAGGACCGGGCGTTCGGGCTGTGGCGGGACCGGGGTCTGGAGGGACTGCGCTACCAGGACGCGCTCCGCGACGAATGGACCGATACCAGGGAGTCGATGAAGTGATCTTCATCGGCTCGCTGGCAAGCGCAAGTGCGCGCCCGCAGCGCAGCGAGGACAGCCAAGCGGACGGAGGTCCGCGCCCGGCGATTGAGGGAATTCAGGCGAGTCCAGTCATGGGCTCGCCGGCATGAGAGCCTCTCCGGATAATACTTGGACAGGCTCTGAATGAAAGCCGTCCTCGATACCAACATCCTCGTAGACTACCTGAACGGCTTCGACGACGCCCGCCGCGAGATCGACCTTTACCAGCGCCCGATGATCAGTCCGATCACCTGGATGGAGGTGTTGGTCGGCGCCCGCAAGGGCGAGGACCAGCCACTCCGCGACTTCCTCGGCCGTTTCGAGCAGGTGCCCATCGACCCCGCCGTCGCCGAGGCCGCCGTCGAGCTCAGACGCCGATATCGCCTCCGCCTCCCCGACGCCATCGTCTGGGCGACGGCGCGAACCCGCGACGCCCTGTTGGTCACCCGCGACACCCGGGATTTCCCAACCGACGATCCGAGCGTGCGGGTGCCCTACACTTTGTGAACCGACGGTGAACCTCCAGTTCTGAAAAAGAGAATAGTGACACCATTGTCCGGCGTCAGGCGGCGAACCATCCGGCGAGCAGCAACAACAGCGACGCGAACATGCTGGTTACCGCGACCGGCCGGTTGTGGAGGCTGGCGTCCCACCAGCCGTCGGGGATCGGGTCGTCCTTGTGGACCTCGCGGAACTCGACATTGCGCAAGCCAGAGTGGACGATCACCCGCCAGTCGGACGCGGCGAACAGCCGCCCCGGCGCGCCGGCGACCAGGTAGACGAAGTACTGCAGCGGCACGACCGTCACGAACCAGGCGACGATGGCGAGACAGAGGACCAGGGCGAACGGGATGCTCAACAGGGTGTCGAGGTCAGAGCGCGCCGCCGCCGCCGGCCCGCCGGAGGCGGTGGCGGCGCCGCCGCGGGCCCGGTTCGACCGGAGGTGGGTGCCAACCACGAACGGCGGCAGCGCGATCACCCGCGCCGAGGCGGCGAGGTAGCGCAACGGGTGGGACGAGATGAAATCGATCTCGCCGTCGAGATCCTTCCACACGATCCCGACGATCGCGGTGACCAGGGCGATCCCGGCGCCGTTGTCGATGTACCAGGAAAGGTAGGGACGCCCGAGGACGTAAGGGAACGCCCACCAGTTGACCGCGATCAGCCCGCCGATCACCGCGAATCCGAGCAACAAGGCGTAAACGGCCCTCATCCTGTCGGTCATCCTGTCGCTCTCATCGATCGCTCCTTCTGGTATCAGCCTAGCCGGCAAAGCCCTTGATCCGCGCGGTGGTTTCCGGATCGAGGAAGGCGCGGACCGTCGCCTCGCTCTCCAGGTCCATGGCGCGGGTCAGTGCCTCGGGATCGCCGAAGGCGGTGCGGGTCAGTACCGTCTTCATGTCGGCGACCGAGCGGGCGGGTAGGTTTGCGATCTTGGCCGCGACGTTACGCGCCTCGTCGATCAGCCGGTGGTCGGGGACCACCCGCCAGGCGAGGCCCATGTCGAGTAGCTCCTTCGCCGAATAGCGCTCGCCGAGGAGCAGCATCTCCCGCGCCCGGTTGAGGCCGACCAGATGGGGCAGCGACGCGGTCACCCCGCCGGTGACGAACAATCCCCACGAGACTTCGGGCAGGAAGCCGCGCGCGCTTTCCGCCCAGATCGGGAAATCGCAGTTGGTCGCCCATTCGAAGCCGCCGCCGACCGCCCAGCCGTTGATCGCGCCGACGACGATCTTGTTACCGAGGACGATCTCCCGGGTCGCCCGCTGGATGGCGTCGACCACGGCGCGCGCTTCGTCCTCGGACTCGGGATGGCGGTGGTCCCTGAGGTCGTCGCCGGCGCAGAACGCGCGTCCGGCTCCGGTGAAGACGATCGCCCGGGTTTCGGGGTCGGCGTGGGCCGCGGCGAACGCGTCGCCGACCGCCTCGATCAGCGCCATGTTCATCGCGTTGAGGCGGTCGGGCCGGTTGAGGGTGATGGTGCGCACGCCTTCGGCCAGCGTACTGAGAACGGGGTCGCTCATCGCGGATCCTCCCTGGTTCGGATGATGACTCTGCGGGTCTTGCCTTCGCTGCGCGGCAGGCTCGCCGGCACCGCCACGGTTACCTCGGCGGTGACACCGAGCCGCGCCTTGAGGTCGTCCTCCAGTCGCACCGCCAGCGCCGATGTGTTTGCGGCGCCCTCGGCCAGTTCGACCTCCAGCGGCAGCCGGTCGTAGGGTCCCGGTCCCGGCAGCGCGATCCGATACTCGCCGCTCAGCGCCGGGTAGCGGTTGACGACCGCCGCGACCATCGTCGGAAAGACGTTGATCCCGCGCACCACCACCATGTCGTCGGCCCGGCCGACCACCTTGAAGCGGGGCGCCGTCCGTCCGCAGGCGGCGGTGCCGAGGCCGGTCAGGGTAATGATGTCGCCGGTGCGGAAACGAACCAGC
>JAUXFS010000174.1 GCA_030622775.1 Rhodospirillales bacterium
CGGACAAGGCGCCCGAATAGGAAAAGCCGTCGGCGCCGGCCTTGGTCCCGCCGACCACGTCCCACAGATTGGGGCCGACCTTGTTCTTGCCGCCCTGGTCGACGGTATGGCAGGACTTGCACTTCTTGAACACCTTGTTGCCGGCGGCAACATCGGCGGACGCCAGCATGGCGCTCAGGCCTCCGCCGCCGTCACCCGCCGCCTCGGCCGCCTGCTCTTCCCCCGATTGTTGTTCAGCCGAGGCGGCCGAAGCGGCCTCCTCGGCCGGCTCGGCGTCCTCGTGGACGGCGGCGGCCGCCTGGTGCTCGGGAACGCTGACCAGCGCGTTGCCGATGAGGTGACTGCCATAAATCAACCAGGCGCAGATCAACAACGATGCGCCGAATTTTTCCAGATAACTGAATCTCATTGCCCGTTCCCCTTAGAGTCCGGCGGGGAATGTAGCCCCAAGCCCATGCCCTGTTCAATCGTGCGCTCGCATCGGCTCGCCGAATACTGGCGGTGCGGTCGATTTCTGTGCTATGCGGGGCGCCATGAACACGATCCTCAACCCGATCGTGCTGGTGCCGGCGCGGATGGCGTCGACCCGGCTCCCCGGAAAGCCGCTCGCCGATATCCATGGCGAGCCGATGATCGTTCACGTCTGGCGGCGGGCGGAGGAAGCCGGGATCGGCCCCGTCGTCGTCGCCTGCGCCGAAACCGAGATCGCCGAAGCGGTAACCACCGCCGGCGGCCATGCGGTGTTGACCCGACCCGACCACCCGTCGGGCTCGGACCGGGTGTTCGAGGCGCTCGGAACCTTCGATCCCGAGGGCCGCTACGACGTGGTGGTCAACCTGCAGGGGGACCTGCCGACCATCGATCCGGAGGTGGTGCGCGCCGTGCTGCGGCCGCTGAGCGAGCCTTCGGTGGACATCGCCACCCTGGTCGCCCCAATCGCCGATGCCGCCGAACGCGACGACCCCAACGTTGTCAAGGCGGTGATCGCGGCGCCGGCGGACACCGATGTCGGGCGGGCGATCTATTTCAGCCGGTGCGCCGTTCCGTGGGGCGACGGCCCCCTGTTCCACCATATCGGCATCTACGCCTACCGGCGCGACGCCCTCGCCCGGTTCGTGCGGCTGCCGCCGGGGATCGTCGAGCAGCGCGAGCGGCTGGAGCAGCTTCGCGCCCTGGAGAACGGCATGCGCATCGACGCCGCCCACGTCGACACGGTTCCCTTCGGCGTCGATACCCCCGGCGATCTCGCCCGCGCCCGGGATCTGCTGGCGCCGGCGTAACCGGCGGAACGTGAATCAAGTGATCGAGGCAGTGGAGAAATCCTAGAGATGCAGGCACAGGCCCCCGCTTCAGCCAACGCAGCCTCCGACCCCAACCGAACCATCGCCTTCCAGGGCGAGCTCGGCGCCTACTCGGACCTCGCCTGCCGCGGCGCCCGCCCGGAGATGGCGACGCTGCCGTGCCGCTCGTTCGAGGACGCCTTCGCCGCGGTCCAGGACGGCAAGGCGGCACTGGCGATGATCCCGATCGAGAACACGGTCGCCGGCCGGGTCGCCGACATCCACCACCTTTTGCCGCAGTCGCGCCTGCACATCATCGGCGAGCACTTCCAGCGGGTGAACCATCACCTGCTCGGCGTCGCCGGCGCCAAGATCGGCGACATTACCCACGTGCACAGCCACATCCACGCGCTCAACCAGTGCCGGGAACTGATCCGAAAGCTCGGCATCCAGCCGGTGGTCCGCGTCGATACCGCCGGCGCCGCCGCCGAGGTCGCGGCCAACGACGACCCGACCCAGGCGGTGATCGCCTCGGAGCTGGCCGGCGAGGTCTACGGCTTGGTCAGCCTGCGCGCCAACATCGAGGACGCCGAGCACAACACCACCCGGTTCATGATCATGGCCCGCGAGGCGATCGTCCCCCACCCGAAATCCGGGCCGACGATGACCAGCTTCGTGTTCCGGGTGCGCAACGTGCCGGCGGCGCTGTTCAAGGCGATGGGTGGATTCGCCACCAACGGCGTCAACATGACCAAGCTGGAAAGCTACATGGTCGGCGGCCGGTTCAACGCCACCCAGTTCTACGCCGAGGTCGAGGGCCATCCCGACCACCGCAACGTCCGCCTGGCGCTGGAGGAACTCGACTTCTTCACCCGCGAGGTCCGCATCCTCGGCGTCTTTCCCCAGCACCCCTACCGGCTGCAGGCCGGCGGCGGCGAGGAAGAGTG
Source organism: Rhodospirillales bacterium (assembly GCA_030622775.1). Classification (GTDB taxonomy): domain Bacteria; phylum Pseudomonadota; class Alphaproteobacteria; order Rhodospirillales; family Defluviicoccaceae; genus JAUXFS01. Next base: position 2,228 of record JAUXFS010000174.1, read on the forward strand.
ACCGGCCGGGCCGCTTCGCGCAATTCACCGGCTCGAAATCAAACCGTAGACCTTGGAACACGCGGGATCGGAGTCGCGGAAGCTGGACGCGAGATCTCGCACCTGAGGGGTCACGGTCGCGCCCGCGTCGAGAAGAATGGCAACGTTGTCGTAGGCTTCCGCGCCGGCCATCTTGCAGTTGAGCACGTGCTTCGCCAGGACGCTGGCGTTGCCGCTGTTCACCCGATTGACGTCGGCGCCGGCGTCGACCAGCGCCTTGACCAGAACAGGCGATTTCACCGTCATCAGCGGCGGCCCGCTCCACTCGTTCGGCGGGACGTTCGGATCGGCGCCGGCGTCGAGCAGCACCGTCACCATCTCCGGCTTGGTCTCCCACACCGACAGCGCCTGGGCCAGGGCGTTGCAGGCGTTGGGGTCCAGGCCCCCTTCGAGCAGAGCCCGAACCACCGCTTCCGTGGAATGAACGATGGCGCTGTTGAGCGCCTGCTCGGCGCAGGGCGTATCGGAAGCGTCCGAAGCTCCGGCATCGAGGAGGATCTTCACGATCTCGGGCGAAGCCTTGGGTTGGATCACCGATTGGCGCAACACCGACCACTTGCTGCCGCCGACCGTCCGCACGTCGTTGACGTTTACCCGTCCGCCGGCGACCAGCCGCCGGACCTTGCCCGCATCCCCGTCGATGATCGCTCCGACCAGCTCCCTCTGGTCTGTGTCCTCGCTCCCGGTCGCGGCCCGCCGCCTCGCCGGTGCCTGGGTGGAGCCGAGCCTGTCGAGCAGCCGTTGGCTCGGCCGGCCGTCGACGGTCAGCCCGGCGGTTTGCTGGAATGCCCGAATCGCCCGCGCCGTCCGCTTGCCGGCGACGCCGTCGGCCGGACCGGGATCGTAGCCGAGATTCGACAGCCGGCGCTGGATATCCTTCACCAAAACCGAATCGGGCCCGGCCACCGTCTCCAGCCCCTCGATGGTTCCGGTGATTGGCCCGGCGACCGACTCGGACTGCCGAGACCGCGTCTGCCGAGCCGCGGGAGGCCCGGTGAGGGGCGAATTCGCCTGTTGCCGCTTGTCGATCCACGCCATCGCCAGGTCGCGGGCCTCGGCCACCTGGACCGGCGACATCCCGGCCGCCAACCGGTCCCGCGCCGCCTCCGCCTCGGCGTTACCGGCCGCGGCCGCCAGTTCGTACCAGCGATGGGCCTCAACAACGTTTCGCTTTACCCCGAGGCCCTTCTGGTAGAGCTCGCCGAGACGAACCTGGGCGCGGGCGTCGCCCCCTTCCGCCGACGCCCACCACTCGCGAAACGCCGTCGGGTAGTCACCGGCATCGTAGGCGCGAACCCCGGCGTCGAGATCCGCCTTCGCCACCGCCGGCAGCAGCAGAACCGCCGCCAGAAGAAATGCAAACCTTGCGCTCATCGCCACCCACTCGCCGACTCGGGATCTTCAGGACGCAAGTAGCTTGGCGAATAATCAACCGGTCTTGCAACCCTCAAATTTTATTTCTGTAATGGGTGGCGGTCCTGGAGGAAGTGGAAAGCCGCCCGCGGCCTCCCGTTCCCGACGAGCGTGGACGATTGTCCAGGAACGGACGAGGGGCTTCGCCGCCGCCGCCGCTGGCGATCACGGCGATTGTGCGGGATCGGCGAGGGCCGTAAACAAGGGGGGGGACCCTGATGGAGATGACAACGGAGATAGCAATGGCGGATACGGCCGAGACCAACGAGATCCATGGCCCCGATCCGGAGACGGCGCGGATTCTGTTGCGCATCGGCGCGGTGAACTTCCGCCCCGAGGATCCGTACAAGTTCACGTCCGGCTGGGCGAGCCCGGTCTATATCGACTGCCGGCGGCTGATCTCGTTCGTCCCCGAGCGTCGCCACGTGATCGCCAAGGCGATCGACATCCTCGACGACGGGATCGGGCTCGACGCCATCGACGCGGTGGCGGGCGGCGAGACCGCCGGCATCCCCTACGCCGCCTGGCTCGCCGAGGCGATCTCCCGGCCGATGCTCTACGTCCGCAAGAAGCCCAAGGGGTTCGGCCGCGACGCCCAGATCGAGGGCCATCTCACCGAGGGCTCGCGGGTGCTATTGGTCGAGGACCTGGCTACCGACGGCGCCAGCAAGGTCAATTTCGTCGATGCGCTGAGGACGGCGGGCGCCGAGGTCGGCGACGCCTTCGTGGTATTCTTCTACGGCATCTTCCCCGGCGCCCTGCCCGCCCTGGAAGAGGCCGGCATCCGCCTGCACTTCCTCGCCACCTGGTGGGACGTGGTCCGCGAGGCCGAGGCGGGCGGTCATTTCCCGCCCGAGAGCATCGCCGAGGTGCGCAAGTTCCTCGCCGACCCGGTCGCCTGGTCGGCGGCCCACGGCGGCCGCGACAGATTGTAGAGTGATAGATTCGGACGAGTCCTCAAAGGCTCCCTCGCCCCTGCGTCGGGGGAGAGGGTCGGGGTGAGGGGGTGAACCTCGAATGGAACTGGATCATCGTTCCCTCACCCTCCCACCGCTTTCAGCGGCGGGTCCCTCCCTCTCCCGCTCCCGCGAGAGAGGGGATTCCGGCCAAGATACGTCTATGGGTTGGGCGTGACCATGTCCCAGGCCAGCGGCATGCCGCGGCTCAGGTTGCGGGCGGCGCGGCGGCCGAGGATTGACGGCATGTGCTTGGGCGAAAGCCCGTAGCCGGGGCGGATCGACCGCAGGTTGCCGGCGTCGAACGTCTCGCCGGCGGCGATGTCGGCGACCACGAACAGCGAACGGCGGAACGCCTCGCTGCCGCGCTCGCTGTTCTTGCGGCGGTAGTCGACCCGGCCGAGCGCCCGCCAGGCGGTCCGACAGTTCTCACACAGCGCCTTCAGTTCGGCCGGCTCCAGCGAAAAAGCGGCGTCGGGTCCGCCGTCGGCGCGGGCCAGGGTCACGTGCTTCTCGATGACGGCGGCGCCCAAGGCCACCGCCGCGGTCGCCACCGCGGTGCCCAGAGTGTGATCGGAAAGGCCGGCGACGGTGTCGAAGGTCGCGGCGAGATGGGGGATGGTCCGGAGATCGGCGTCGGCCGGATCGGTGGGGTAGCCGCTGACGCAGTGGAGCAGGATCGGCGCGTCGCGGCCACCGGCGCGGGCGGCAGTCACC
>JAUXFS010000029.1 GCA_030622775.1 Rhodospirillales bacterium
CCACGTCCATGTCGTGCTCGGTGAAAAGGATGCTGATCCGATCGCGTTTGACGATGCTTGCGGCGAGCTCCATCAGCGCGATGCGCTCGAGCGGCGCCATGCCGGCCGTCGGCTCGTCCATCAGCAACACCTTGGGCCGATGCGCCAGCGAGATCGCCAGTTCGAGCCGCTTGACGTCGCCGTATGCGAGCTCGGCGCAGATGCGGTCGGCCTGATCGCGCATATCCACCATGTCCAGCAGCCGCCCGGCCTCGTCGACATAGAGCCGGGTGGCGCGGCGAAAGGGATCGAAGGTGCGCCGGCTGTGCGAGATGAACGCCATCTGCACGTTCTCGCGCACGGTCATCGACGAGAAGGTCTCGGTGATCTGGAATGTGCGACCGACACCGAGCCGCCAAACCTCGCGCGGCTTTAGCCCGACCAGTTCGCGACCTCCGAGCCGCACCGACCCGGTGTTCGGCTTCAGATAGCCGTTGAGCATGTTGAAGCAGGTGGTCTTGCCCGCTCCGTTCGGGCCTATCAGCGCCAACAACTCGCCTTCGCGCAGGTCGAACGACACGCCGGCGACCGCCTGAACACCGCCGAAGGATTTCGAGAGTTCGCGGACTTCGAGCGCGTTCATCTCGCTGCCTCCTTGTTCCTGAGCGAGGTCAGAAGCCCACCGAGTCTGTTCAGACCGCCGGCGAGCCCGTCAGGCGCCGCGATCACGATCGCCAGGATCACCAGTCCGAAGATGAACCGCCAGTAGTCGAAGCGGGTGATCCAGTCCTCGAGCAAGGTGAAGGCGCTCGCCCCCAGGATCGGGCCGAAGAGCGCGTGGACGCCTCCCAGCAGCACCATGATCAGCCCGTCGATCGATCGCGGGATCGCCAGTTCGTCCGGGAACACGCTGCCCTTCGAGAAGGCGAACACCGCTCCCGCAAGTCCGGCAAGGGCGCCCGCCGCCACGAAACCGGCCCATTGGTGCCGGCGCAGGTCGATCCCGATCGCCTCCGCCCGCAGCGCCGAATCGCGGCCGCCGCGCAGCACGTAACCGAAGGGCGAATGGGCCATCCGGTGCAGCAGCCAGATGCCGCCGACGCAAAGGGCCAGCGCGAGGTAATAGTACGTGGTTTTGGACGTCGCCCACTCGGCCGGCCAGACCCCCAGCACGCCGTCGTCACCGCCGGTCAGATCCCGCCACTGGAAGGCGATGGACCACACGATCTGCGCCGCCGCAAGGGTCAACATGGCGAGATACACCCCCGAGAGCCGGACGCAGAACCAGCCGATGACCAGTGCGCCCATCGCCCCCGCGATTGGCGCGAGGATCATCGAAGCGATCATGCCCAGTCCCAGCGTCGTCGTCGCCAGCGCCGCGGCGTAGGCGCCGAGCCCGAAATAGGCCGCATGACCGAACGAGACCATGCCACCCAGCCCCATCAGGAAGTGCAGGCTGGCGGCGAACAACGAAGCGATCAAGATATCGACCGCCAGCACCAGCATGAACTCGTCGACCGCCAGGGGCGCCAGCGCCATCAACACGACCGCGCCGAACAGAGCGTAAGCCGCGGGGCCGGAGAGCAGACGCAGCGGCGTCTCGGACTCGAGGGCGGAGTGCTGCGGGCGCTCCGGTCGACCGAACAGGCCCCAGGGCCGGACCACCAGCACGACCGCCATCACCAGGAAAGGCAGCACCAGGGCGATCGTCGGCATGATCAGAATGCCGAAGGCGTTGAGCACGCCGATCAGCGTCGCCGCGACGTAGGCGCCGAGCACGCTGCCCATGCCGCCGATGACCACGACGACGAACGCTTCGGCAATCACGTTGAGGTCCATCAACAGGGTCGCCGCCTCGCGCGGCACCTGCAGCGCGCCGCCGCGCCCGGCGAGGAACGATCCGAGCATGAACACGCTGGTGAACAGCCAGCTCTGGTTGACGCCCAGCGCGCCGACCATCTCGCGGTCCTGCGTCGCCGCGCGCACCAGCACGCCCCAGCGCGAGCGGTGGAAGATCAGCCACACCCCGCACAGCACCACCGGACCGATGGCGATCAACAGGAGGTCGTATTCGGGGATCGGTTCGCCGAAGATGCGCACCGCGCCGGTCAGGCCGGGCGCGCGCGGGCCGATCAAGTCCTCGGCGCCCCAGATCCACAGGGTGAGATCCTGGATTATCAGCACCACGCCGAAGGTCGCGACCAGTTGGAACAGTTCGGGCGCGTGGTAGATCCGGCGCAGGATGGCAAACTCGATCACCGCGCCGATCAGGCTGACCATCGCCGCCGCGACAATCACCGCCCCCCAGAAGCCCAGCACGCCCTGCGGCAGGATATTGACGAAGGTATAGGCGAGATAGGCGCCGAGCATGAAGAACGAACCGTGGGCGAAGTTCACGATCCTGGTGACGCCGAAGATGATCGAAAGGCCCGAGGCGACGAGGAACAGCGAGGACGCGTTGGCGAGCCCGGTCAGCAATTGAGCAAAATAGAAACTCATAAGCCTGAACTCCGGCGGTCGGGAACGTTCTCCGCGCGGCACCGCGCAGCCCTGTTGGAGACTGAGAAGTTGGAGCGCCGATAGGAACCGGCGCTCCACTTGGCGCCGATATCAGTCGGCCGGCCGCATCGCCCGCGCCTCGGCGTCCGAGGGGAGGTAATCGGCGCCGTTCTTGTAGCTCCACTCGACCATCACGCCCTTGCCGTCCCTCAGCCCGGTACGACCGACCCAGGCGCCCATCGTCGACTGATGATCCGAAGCGCGGAAGGTAATCGAGCCCGAGGGGCTGTTGAAGGTCAGCCCGTCCATTGCGGCGAGCAGATCCTCGGTGTCGGTGGACTTCGCATTCCCGAGCACTTCGGCGACCGCGAGCATCGAGTTGTAGCCGACCAGCGATCCGGTCTTCGGCGACTCGCCCCACTTCGCCTTATAGGCTTCGACATAGGCCTGATGCTCGGGAGTGGTGATGTCGTACCAGGGGTAGCCGGTGACGATCCAGCCCACCGGGGCCTCGCCGCCGAGCGGATCGAGATACTCGGGCTCGCCGGTCAGCAGGCTGACCACCTCGCGACCGTCGAACAGGCCGCGGATCGCGCCCTCGCGGACGAACTTCGCCAAGTCGCTGCCGAAAGTCACATTGTAGATCGCATCGGGCTTCGCGCGTTCGATCGCGCGCACCGTGGAGCCGCCATCCATCTTGAACAGGGTCGGCCATTGTTCGTCGACGAACTCGACCTCCGGCTTGCGCTTCTTCAGTTCGGACTTGAACGCCGCGACGGCGTCGGTGCCGTAGGCGTAGTTCGGCGCCACCGTCGCCCAGCGCGTCGCGTCGAGCTTGGCGGCCATTTCGGCCAGCATCGCCGCCTGCATGTGCGTCGAAGGCCGCAGCCGGTAGGTGTAACGGTTGCCCTTCGACCACACGATCGCGTCCGAAAGCGGCTCGGAGGCGATGAAAAGCACCTTGCGCTGCTTGGCGAAGTCGGTGACCGCGAGGCCGATATGCGAGAAGAACGTGCCGAACAGCATCACGACGCCGTCGCTGCTGACCAGTTCCTCGGCGATCTTCACGGCGTTGCCGGGCTTGCCCGCGTCGTCGCGGCTGATGACCTCGATCTTGCGGCCTTTGATGCCGCCCGCGGCGTTGATCTCCTCGAGAGCGAGCTGCCAGCCGTTGCGGTAGGGCTCGGTGAAGGCCGGCAGGCGGGTGTAGCTGTTGACCTCCCCGACCTTGATCGGCGCGTCCGCGGCCAGGACGGGAGCGCCGGCAAAGAGCGGTGCCGCCAGGGCGGCCGCGGCGCAGGTGATGAAGGTTCTTCTGTTGGTCATGTTCGTCTCCCCAATCTGTGTGGTTCCCAATCCGTGTGGTTGTTGTTGCGCCGGGGCCTCGCTCAGCGCAGCCCGTCGACTCCTTCGGCCTCGAACGCCAGCAATCCGCCGACGCGCGGCAAGGGTCGGCCGCTGTCGGTCACCGCGACCGCGACCATGATCTCGCCGGCGCGCGGCGAGTCGTTCAAGCGCACTTCGATTCCGTCGAAATGCGAGCGCACATAGGCGGCGTCCTTGTGACCGAGCGGCACGTCGAGCGGCTGGCCCGGCCCGCCCATCTTCTTCGAGGACGGCACCAGCGCCGCGCCTTTCTCGACCGCCGCGCGCAGCGGCTTGCCGAGACGCGGGTGCAGGATCGCCGCGGCATGCTCCAACTCGCCGTTCTCACCGACCATCGCCGCCTTGCCGTAGCTCTCGGCCTGCGCCGGCTCGATCGCCAGCGCCTCGACGCATTTCCGGCCGAGCAGCCCGCCTAGCTCGTCGCCGATCTCCATCAGCGGTTCGAGGTCCTCGACGTAGCGGCCGGCGAAAGGGTTGGCGATCACCGCCACCGCCACCGCCTTGCGGGTCGGCGGGTCGATCTCGCGCCCCATCTCGCTCCGGGTTTCCTCGACGATAATGACGATTTTCCGAATTTCCGCGCTCATCTCAGTCCGTCCTCCCCCGCAATATCCCAAGCGGCGAGCCCGCCCACGCGCGCGTGGATCCGCGGCCCGGTCGTCATCACCAGCGCCAGCGCGATCTCGTCGGCGCGCGGCCCATCCGAGACGCCGACCTCCATCGCGTCGAAATGGCTGCGCACGTAAGCGGCGTTGATGTGGGTGATCGGCACGTCGAGCCGGGCGCCGACGGCGCCGACCTTCTTGGTCGAGGGTACGATCGCCTTGGCTTCGCCCAGCGCCTCGCGCATCGCGTAGCCACCGGGGACGTGCCAGAGCGCGCCGTGTTCCAGTTCACCGGCCGAACCGACGATCGCGCCCTTGCCGTAACCCTCGATCGCCGCGCGGTTGCCGCCGAGCGCCCGGATCAGTATCCGCGCCATCTTCAGGCCCAGCGGTTTCAGGTCGTCCATGAACCCGGCGATGTCGGGCTCGTAGCGGCCGGCAAAGGGGTTGGCGATCACGGCGATCGCCGCCGCCCTGCGATGCGGGTCGGCCGCGGGCGGCCCGCCCTCGTGAAAAATCTCCTCGACGCTGAGCAGCGTCTTTCGGATGCGCACTTCAGCCATTCACCGCAACCTTTCCTTCCAGTCCATCGGCCAAGTCGGTAGTAGTTTTCGCATAGAACGCGCCCTCGATGCAGTGTGCTTCCTGAAGGAACAGCCCGGCCGCTTCGATCAGCCCGGCCGCGCGCATTCGCCGCGCCTCGACCCCGCCGCGCGCGAGCGCCTCCTCGGCCTCGACCGGGCTCAATGGATCGCACCCGACCACCACCGGCCGCGCGCCGAGATCGCTGTCGGGATCGAGTTCGCGGGCGGGAACGCGCTCGATGCCCGGATGATTCGGCAGATCGACGGCGTTGGCGATCACCGTCGCCGCGGCGTCGGCCGCCGCCGCCGTCCGGGCAAGGACCGTGACCGAGTCGGCGATGCCGAGCGACAGGCTGCGGCCGCCGCGCCCGCTGGTCGCGATGCCGCGCACCGCGTCGGCGGCGGTGACGCGGATCCGGCCATGCTCGCCCGATGCGTCGAGCCGAGCGACCGAAAGATCGTAGCGGCCCCCCGAAGCGAGGTGCAGCGCAATGTCGCCGCCGTTGTTCACATAGGCCCGGGCAAGCGGCGCGGCGGCGATCATCTCCGAGAGGATCTCATCGGCCACCGAGCCCGCCACCGCCGCCATCGGGGTGACGAAATTCCACCGTGCGTGCGGACGAACCGCCGCCTCCATGCGCCGCGCGACGAGCCCGGCGAACGCTCCGCCCTCCGGCGGACAGGCGGATCGGAGCCCCGGCAGTTCCTCGACAAGCTCCGAAAGAACGGTCTCGAACCGCTCGGCCGCGGCGCGATAAGCCAGCCACACGTCTTCGGCGCCCCCGTCCGCGCCGATGATGAGGTCGATCGGCCCATGTTGGAGATGGAGACGTTTGCCGTCCGCCAGTATCGCCGCGACCGGTCCGGTCATCGATCCGTTCCCAAATTCCGGCTCGACCAGCGGTAATTGCGGTCATCGGTCGGCCAGGGCATGCCGTCGCGCGAATCGACGCGGCGTTCGGCCAGTTTCAACACCTCTTCGAGCTTGACGATCGCATCGAGGTGTCCGCCGAGAAGCTCGTAGTCGTCGAGCCGCATGGTGAACTCGATCGGCGCGACCAACGCCGGCGTCGGGACGTAGCCGAACGAGTTGCTGGGCATCACCGTCACGTCGACCATGACCGTGATGCCGCCGCCCGGCCAGACATAGGCGGGGGCGCCGCCGCACGAGACGTAGGTCAGCGAGTCCCTCACCGAGCGGGTCAGCCGCACCGGGTTCTCGGTCACGCCGGCGCGGAGCGAGCCGCCCGCCCCGCACATGAACAGCACCGAACTCATCGCCGGCTCGCAATTCTCGGCGATGCGTTCGACCGACACCTCGAGCACATCCGGCAAGTTCATCTCAATCGACTTCAGGTCTTCGCCAAGCTCGTAGTAAGCGTACTGCTCGCCGGTCGTGGAAACCATCAGCAAGCTCTGGCCCGGCTTGGCGACTTTCGGGTTGAAGTCGCCGAGGATGGTCAGCGGATCCGAGATGTCGGTCCCGCCCCAACCGTTGCCCGGCTCGGCCACCTGAAAATAACGCCCCGGCGTCGAGCGCCGCCCTTTGATACTTATCCCGCTTGGCTGGACGCCGAGCAGCTTGCCGGCCTGGTGCTCGGAAAGGACACCGGTGATGTGGTCGTCGACGACCACCACATCGTCGACGTGCTCGAACCACTGCTTGGCGAACATGCCGATCGTCGCCGAGCCGCAGCCGACGCGCATCCGCTGTTCGACCACGCCGTTGATCGCCGGCGCCGCGCCGGCCTGGACAACGAGGGACGCGCCGCCGTCGATCGTCATCTCGACCGGCTCGCCGTTGCAAAGCTTCAGCAACGTCTCGCAGGTGACCCGGCCCTCCTTCTTCGAGCCGCCGGTGAGATGTTTGACCCCGCCCAGCGACAGCATCTGCGAGCCGTATTCGCCGGTGGTGACGTGGCCCACCGCCTCGCCGTTCACCCGGACCTGCTCGCGTTCATGGCCGACATGGCGGTCGGTGTCGATCTTCACCTTCACGCCGCAATAGCTGAAGATGCCCTCGGTGACGACGGTGACCATGTCTACGTCGGCGGCCTTCTGCGACACGATAAACGGCGCGGGCTTGTAGTCGGGATAGGTGGTGCCGGCGCCGACGGCGGTAACGAAGGTACGGTCGGATTGGACGATGTCGCCGCTCCAGGTTTCGCCCTCGCGCGCCAGGAAGGGCACGATCTTGCCGCCGGCGGATTTGGTGTTCTCGATGATGGTGAAGGGATCGACCCGGATCAGTTCGCCGCCCTCGTTGGCGTAACGGTCGCAGGCGCCGCTCTTGCCATCGGCGATGTAGCACATCACCGGGCAGGCGTCGCAGCGGATCTTGCCCTCGACCGCGTTGGAGCTCGCTTGGCGGACCATGGCGCGTTTCCTTAGAGTCTGATCGCCGCGCGAACGCGGTCCGGGGTGGCGGGCAGCTTGCGGATCCGCGCGCCGGTGGCGTCGCGAATGGCGTTGAGGATCGCCGGGGCGGTCGGGATCAACACATGCTCGCCCAGCCCCTTGGCGCCGTAGGGTCCGTGCGCGTCCTCCACTTCGACGATCAAGGTCTCGATCGGCGGAATGTCGCCGATGGTCGGGATCAGGTAGTCGTGCAGGTTCTCGGTGCGGCCCGGGATGAACTCCTCCATCAGCGCCAGTCCGACGCCCTGCGCGATCCCGCCCTGCACCTGCCCCTCGACGAGGATCGGGTTGATCGCCCGGCCGACGTCGTGCGCCGCGGTGAACTTGATGAGCTTGACCACGCCCAGCGCGACGTCGACCTCCAGCTCGACCAGATGGACGGCGTAGCCGAACTGGGCGTAGGGAACGCCCTGCCCGTTGTCGTCGAGCGGCTTGGTCGGCGGGTCGTAGCTCTCTTCGGCACGGAAGACGTAGCCCTCGGCGTCCGGCGCCCGCGCCGCGAGGTCGACGCGACGGTGCTCGCCGCCCTCGACCAGCCGGATCGCGCCTGTCTCGAAAACGAGTTCGGCGTTCTGGGAACAGTTGCCGAGGCGCAGGATCTCCGCCCGCAGCGCCTCGCCGGTCAGCCGCGCGGCGTTTCCGGTGACGAAGGTCTGGCGCGACGCCGAGGTCTTGCCGGCGTCGGGGGTGACGTCGGTATCGCCGCCGACGATCTCGATCTTCCCGGCGGCCACGCCGAGCGCCTCGGCGAAGATCTGCGCGATCACCGTGTTCGCCCCCTGGCCGACGTCCATCGCGCCCTGGTGCAGGACCACGGAGCCATCCGCCCGCACCCCCGCCTTGATCGTCGAGGGATTCGGCAGCGAGGTGTTGCCGCAACCGTACCAACCCGAAGCGACTCCGACGCCGCGGCGCATCGTGCCGTTGGAGGCGTTCCATTCGGCCGCCTCGTGTCGGGCGCGCCGCCAATGCGGGGCTATCGCGTCGAGGCAGGCGCCAATACCAACCCCCTTCTCGAACACCTGGCCGGTTACCGTCGGCACGCCGTTATCCAACGCGTTGCGGCGGCGGAACTCCAGCCGGTCGAGGCCGAGCGCGTCGGCCAGTTCGTCGAACAGCGTCTCCTGGGCGATCGCCGATTGCGGCACGCCAAAGCCGCGGAAGGCGCCGGCGGGCGCGCAGTGCGTGTGCACGCCGCGGCTGCGGGCGCGGTAGTTGCCGATATGGTAGGGCCCCGAGGCGTGGACCGGGACTCGGACCGCCACCGTCGGCCCCCATGAGGCGTAGGCGCCGGTGTTGAAGACGCCGTCGAAGTCGAAGCCGACGACGCGCCCGTCCTTGGTCGCGCCGACCCGCAGGGAGATCCGCGACGGGTGGCGTTTGGTGGTCGATTGCATCGACTCGGTACGGGTGTAGGCGATCCGCACCGGCCGGTTCAGCTTCCACGCCGCGAGCGCCACGTAGGGCTGGACCGAAAGGTCGAGCTTCGATCCGAAGCCGCCGCCGACCGCGGTCGGGACGATGCGGACGCTCTCGGGCGGCAACCCCATCACCTCCGCCATGCCGTCGCGATCCAAAAAAGGCGCCTGGGTACAGGCGTGGATTTCGATCCGGTCGCCGACGCGTCGCGCGAAGCCGGCCTCGGGCTCGATGTAGGCGTGCTCGATGAAGCCGGTCTCGAACTCCCCCTCGACGACGACGTCCGCCGCCGCCAGCGCCGCTTTCACGTCGCCGCATTGGACGAGTCCCGAGCACAGGAGGTTTTTCCCACGGTTTTGGTGGAGGAGCACGGCGCCATCGGCTTCGGCTTCCTCGGTGGTCAGCAACGGCGGCAATGCGGTCCAGGTCACCGGAAAGGCCTCGAAATCGAGACCTTCGATGACGTCCGGTTCGCCGACCACCGCCGCGATCGCCTCGCCGCGGAACCGCGTCACGCTCTCGGCGAAAACCGGCTGGTCGGCGAAGTCCGGGATCACGCCGAAGCGATTGACGCCGGGAACGTCCTTGGCGATCAGCACCTCCGCGACGCCGGGGTTGGCGTCGACATAGGCGCCGAGATCGCCGAAGACGAACCGCGCATGATGATGGGGGGAGCGCACCACGCGAACCACCAAAGCATCCGGCGGCGCGACGTCATCGCCGAACCGCTCGGTGCCCGAGACCTTGGGCGCGCCATCGAGCCGTGGGATCGCGGCGCCGACCCCCTGTCCATTCACCGCCGCCGACGCTTCGGAAACGGGCGTGCCGAGGCTCAAGACGGCGTCGATAATCATCCGATAGCCGGTGCAACGGCACAGCACCCCGCCGAGCGCGTCCTTGACCTCCCGCTCCCCCGGCGATGGCGTCCGGCGCAGCAATGCCACCGCCGAGACCATGACACCGGGCGTGCAGATGCCGCACTGGACCGCGCCGTGGCAGAGAAACGCCTCTTTCAGTCGTTCGGCCAGGGCGTCCGTTTTGACAAGGCCCGCCAGCGTCTCG
>JAUXFS010000190.1 GCA_030622775.1 Rhodospirillales bacterium
TCGCGCATCCTCGGGGCGTCGAAACCGCTTGACGATGCGCCAGCATCGCCGGCGCGGCCCCTCCTGCCGAGGATGCGCGAAACGCGATCACAATGAGTCCCTATCAATGCTCGTCGGTATCACGTGGGGACGGCAGGACTTAACGACAAGGTCGCGCGGGAAACGCCTATTGCTCACGGCTGATTGTCGAGGGCGTCACCAATCCCAAGGACCGGCGATCTCGATTTCACCGGAGCGACGAGGATCGTCCGCAAACGCGAAGGGGTGGTGCCCAGGCACCACCCCCGTTTTTCATGCGGGAACCAAACCCAAGGGATTGCCCACTGCTTAGGTTTCGCGGAAGCTGCGTGAGAGCATCTGGGTGAACGGTGTTATCAGGTACTCGAGCACGGTGCGCTCGACGGTGGCGATGTATACCTCCGCCGGCATGCCGGGCTGCAGTTCGATGTGGGGCGCCAGTTCCTTGAGACGATCGCGATCGACCCTGACCTTGGCCTGGTAGAACCTGCTACCGGTGCGTTCATCCTCGAACGAGTCGGCCGAGACCTGCTCGACCACGCCGGTGATTCTCGGCGTGGTCCTTCTTGCGAAGGCGGGGAACGAGACGACGGCGGAGAGCCCGACGTGCACGACGTCGATGTCGTTGGGCTGGACCTGGACGTCGATGATCAGTTCGTCGTCGCTCGGCACGATATCGAGCACCGGCTCGCCCGCCCGGATGACGCCGCCCGGGGTCTTGAACCGGAGCCCGAGAACGGTGCCGGCGACCGGGGCGGTGATCGTTGTGCGGGTGAGCCGGTCCAGGCTCTCCTTCAACCGCTCCTCGACCTCGATCCGTCTGCCCTGGACCTCCGACAGGTCATCGTCGATCTGCTCGGAACGCCGGATCTTGATGTCGATGACCTGCAGGCTGGTCTCGGCGATCGTCGCTTCGGCGCGGGCGACGCGCGACATCATCTCGCCTTCCGTTCCGAGGAGTTCGGCCTCGCGGCGCTGGAGCGCGAGCAGCCGCGGTTTGCGCTCGTAGCCTTTCTCGTAAAGCACCCTGACGCCCTTGATTTCCTCGCGGATCAGCGCGTTCTGACGGCGTATCGACTTCACTTGCCGATCATAGCCGACGATCTGCTTCTCGATCTGCGCGATCCGCTGACCGAGGATCGCCCGGCGGCTGTCGTCGCTGGCCATCCGCGTCGAAAACTGGTTGAGTTCCTGGGCGAGGACCTGGCGAATGTGGGGATCGTCGGTGTCGGCGAGCACCGGATGATCGAAGTTGATGGTGCTGCTTCCGCCGCGCTCGGCGACCAGACGCGCCTCTTCGGCGGCGAAGGCCCGCAGCCGGCCCATGTAGGCGCCGACTTCGGCCCGTGCCCGCACGCCTTCCAACTCGAACAACACGGCGCCTGCGGCGACCTGATCGCCGTCTTTCACCCGAATTTCGCGAATGATCCCGCCTTCGAGGTGCTGGACCGTCTGCCGGCTGCCCAAGGGGCTCACCACCCCGGTCGCGACCGCCGCGCCGGACAGCGGCGCGGTCGCCGCCCATCCGCCGCCGGCCCCGAAGAACAGGGCGATGATGGCGATGCCGAGCCATTTGGTGCCGCGAAGATCGCGTTTGAGCGGCTCGACCACCGGCAGCGACGGCACCGGCATCATTCTTTGCGCGGTCACCGCCTTCACCGGAAGCGATTGCTTCGATGACGGCTGTTCCGGTACTCCGGCGTCGCTCTTTTGCAGATCGTTCGACATTCCCTGACTCTCCTCGGGCCCTGACTCTATTCTCGGGCCTTCGCCGCGGTGATTATTCGCCCGCCGCGCCCGCCGGCGCGGACTCGGTTTGCTGCGCAACGACGCGCGGTCGGGGCTGTTGGGGTTTGACCGGGGTCGGGCGCAACTTGGCGATGACTTCGTCGCGCGGCCCGAACATCTCCACCCTGCCGTCGCGCAGAACCAGAAGCTTGTCGACGGGCCGGAGAATGCGCGGCTGATGGGCGACGATGATCACCGTCGCGCCCCATCCCTTGGCCTTTTCCATGGCGCCGATCAGCGCCTCTTCGCCCTCGGCGTCGAGGCTCGCGTTAGGCTCGTCGAGGACGATCAGCTTCGGCTTGCCGTACAGCGCGCGGGCGAGACCGATGCGCTGGCGCTGACCGCCGGACAGGTAGGAGCCGGACTCGCCGATCTCGGTTTCGTATCCGCCCGGCAGCCGCAGGACCATGTCGTGGACGCCGGCGATGATCGCCGCTTCGACCACCGCGTCGGCGTCGGGTTCGGCGGAAAGCCTGGCGATGTTGTCCTTGACGCTGCCGCCGAACAGCTCGACGTCCTGCGGGAGATAGCCGATGTAGGGGCCGACCTGGTCCGAATTCCAGGCGAAGATGTCGGCGCCGTCGAGCCGGGCGCGGCCGCGGGTCGGCTGCCAGGTTCCGATCAGAATCTTGCAGAGGGTCGATTTCCCGGCCGCCGATGGTCCGATGATGCCGAGCGCCTCGCCGGCCTCCAAGGCGAAATGGACACCGTTGAGCACCGGTTCCAGCCGACCCTGGGGCACGAAGATGATCTGCTCGCAGGAGAGCTGGCCCTTCGGCGCCGGCAGCGGCATATGCTCTTCGACCTCGGGGACCCGCTCGAGGATCAGCTTCAGCCTGTCATAGGCGTCGCGCGCCGCGACCATCCCCTTCCAGGCGCCAATGGCCTGATCGATCGGCGCCAGGGCGCGGCCCAGCAGGATCGAGCCGGCGATCATGCCGCCCGAGGTGAGCTCGGACTGGAGCACCAGATAGGCGCCGCAACCGAGGATCAGCATCTGGACGAACATCCGCACGAACTTGCTGATGCCGAGGAACCCGGCATTGAGGTCGCTGGCCTTGAGGTAGAGGTCGAGCCCCTTGTCGTTGCGGTGGACCCATTTGGTCAGGAAACCCGGCAGCATGCCCATGGCGTGAAAGACATCGGCGTTGCGGATCGCCGAATTCGCCTTCTGCATGCTGGAGATGGAGTACCGCGACGCCTCCTTGAGTTGCTTGCGCGAGACCAGTTCGTTCAACAGGGCGATGATGAACAGAATGACCGCCGCGGCGAGTGCGAGCATGCCGAGAAGCGGGTTCAGCATCCAGATCACGAACAGGAAGAGGGGGACCCACGGGGCGTCAAACAGGGCGTTGACGCCGTTTCCGCTGAGGAAGGTCTTGAGCGTGTTGAGGTCCTGCAGGGACTGCGCGCTCGAGGGGAGCCCGTAAAGCGCCGAGCGCATGCTTGCCTTGATCAGTTCCGGAGACAGCTTGCGCTCCAGCCATCGGCTGACGCGCGCCAGGATCTTGGCGCGGACCATGAACAGGAGGCCCATGACCAGGACGGCGATGCCGGCGATCAGGGTCAGGAAGATCAGGGTCTCCACCCGCCCGCTGCCGAGCACCCGGTCGAAGGTCTGCATCATGTAGAGGGGCGAGACCAGGAGCAGCATGTTGATGAAGAGGCTGATCACCGCCAGCAGCGGCAATGCCTTGCGGATCTCCTTGACCGCCGTATTCAACGGGTTTGCTTTGATTTCAGCCATTCCAGTCCGCCCGTTTCCTCATCGTCGATGTTGATCGGCGACGCCCTCGCCGCCCGTTGGAGCAAGAACATAGACGTCTTTCTCGCTACCGGCTGTGACGCAGTTAACAGTTTTCGGCGAGAATTTGCAACCTGTAATGCACGCTAAACTAGCAAAAACATCCGCAACGCCCCAATTCGCGTTGCAAAACGCTGGCCCGCCCCCTGGCTTTGTTGTCTCTATTTCCCTCCGCGCGACCAGCGTAGCAAATCGCAAGGGCATTGGCGAGCCCGCGACGGTTTGCTTCCAGGCGGGTGGGGCCTCTGATAGAGTCCTCTCCAGTCAGGCTCCGAGAGTCCGTCCGCATCGGGAAAACCCATGTCCGCAAACCAGCCCGTCACCGCCTGTGTGATCATCATCGGCAACGAGGTGCTGTCGGGGCGTACCGCCGACGTCAACCTGGCGTATCTGGGCAAGGGGTTGAACGATCTCGGCATCCGACTGATGGAGGCGCGGGTCGTCCGCGACGACGAGAACGCGATCATCGATGCCGTCAACACCTGCCGGGGCGCCTTCGATTACGTATTCACCACCGGCGGCATCGGCCCCACCCACGACGACATCACCTCCGCCAGCATCGCCAAGGCGTTCGGCGTCCGGCTCGAGCGCAATGCCGACGCGATGGCGGTGCTCGGACAGCAGTACACGCCGGAGGAATTCAACGAGGCGCGCCGGAAGATGGCCGACGTTCCCGAGGGGGTGACGCTGCTCGACAATCCGGTCAGCAAGGCGCCCGGGTTCCAGATCGCCAACGTGTTCGTGCTGCCCGGGGTGCCGGTGATCATGCGGGCGATGTTCGAAGGGTTCCGCCACCGGCTGGTCGGCGGAGAGCCGTGGCGGTCCCGCTCGGTGGTCGCGTTCACCACCGAAGGCAGCGTGGCGTCCGCTCTCGCGACCGTGCAGGAGAGGCATCCGGCGGTCGAGATCGGCAGCTATCCGTTTCTGAGGAGTGGCCGACTGGGCGTCAACCTGGTGCTTCGCGCCGCCGACAGCGCCGCCCTCGACGCGGCGACCGACGCGGTCAAGGCCCTCGTCACCGACATGGGCGTCGAAACGATCGAAGAGGAAGAGACGCCGGCGTTTCGGTCCTCTCCGGCCTAGATAACAGGCCCCAGGTCACGCCATGCTCAAACATCAGCGCGACGCCATCGGCTTCCTGTTGAAGCACCTCGGTTACGGAAGCTTCGGCGGCTTTCTGTTCGGGGGGTTGCTGTTGTGGTTCGACGTCGCCGGGCTGGCGACGTTGATCTTCGCTTCGCCGGAATGGCCGCTGTTTCTGCTGATGCTGTTCTTCGGCCTGTTCGTCACCTTCGGCAGCATCGGCATGGGGGTGGGGGTGATGGGATTGGGCGAGGAACGGGATTAAGAGTCCGGGCCACCGCCGGTGGGGGGCGCGCCGTCGCCACGCAGCGCCTTGATGATCCGCGCCGCCACCAGGCCGAAGATCCACGCCGCCAGCGGCACCACGAAGATCAACTCGAA
>JAUXFS010000139.1 GCA_030622775.1 Rhodospirillales bacterium
CGCCCTTTTTCACGAGGGAAGGGTCATCGGCTGCGGTCGCTCGGAGGCCGTGCTTGCCGACGGAGAACTGCTGCGCTTGGCGCACCTGCGGCTGCCGGTGGCGCTGGAGGTGGGACTCAGGGCGAGGGAGCTCGGTCTGGTCGACGCCGACGCGCCGTTACCCCGGTCGCGCGCCGACGTGGCGGACATGCTGGTGCGGATGGCCGGACGGCCGACCTCGACCAGGGCTGCGAGCCATTCACGCCAAGAGCCGATGGCGACCGCCAAGCTGGCCGGGGGTTGATCGGCGTCGAAGGAAGGCCTATCCTATCCTCCTGGATAGGATAGGTTCATGTCGATCCACGGCTCGCATCCGGTGATCATCAACCGCCTGAAACGGGCGTCGGGGCATCTGAACAAGGTCATTGGGATGATCGAGTCGGGAAAACCGTGTCCCGAGGTTGCCCAGCAGCTTCACGCGGTGGTCAAGGCGCTGGACAGCGCCAAGGGGACCTATGTGCAAGATCACACCGAGCATTGCATCGACGATCGCCTGGGTGCGGAGAGGGCCGACGTCAGGGCGCTGCTCCGCGAGCTAAAAGACGTGTCCAAGTACTTGTGACGTCGGGGGGCTCCCGGGCCATCGGGAAGGGGACCGAGCATGGTGTCGTTCACCGAGCTGTTTCAGCAAGGCGCCGAGTCGGCTTGGTTGTTCCTGCCAACGGCCGTGCTACTCGGGGCGTTGCACGGGCTCGAGCCCGGTCACTCCAAGACGATGATGGCGGCGTTTATTGTCGTGGTGCGGGGCACGGTTCCGCAGGCGATCCTGCTCGGCGCGTCCGCCGCCTGTTCACATGTGCTCGTTGTCTGGATTCTGGCGGTGGCGGCGCTGAATTGGGGAAGCGAGGTCGTATCAGAGGAGACGGAACCGCTTTTCATGGCCGTGTCGGGATTGATTATTGTCGGGCTGGCCCTGTGGATGTTGGTTCGGGCGCGGCGCGATATCGGGGCGGCCAAAGCGGACGCACGGCGGACGGCGCACTCCCATGATCACCACCACCACCACTCTCACGGCCCCGGCGACGGCGACGACGCCCACCAGCGCTACCACGCCCGCCAGATCGCAGAGCGGTTCGACAACCGCCGGGTGACCACCGGCCAGATAGTGTTGTTCGGCCTGACAGGAGGATTGCTGCCGTGTTCGGCGGCGGTGGCGGTGCTGCTGATCTGTCTGCAGCTCGACCACTATGCGCTCGGACTGGCGACCGTCGGCGCGTTCAGCCTCGGCCTGGCGACCGCGCTGGTCGGTGTCGGGGTCATCGCCGCCTGGAGCGTGGGGCAGGCATCACGGCGATTCGGCAAGGTATTCGATCTGGCCCGCCGGTCGCCTTATCTGTCGAGCGTGCTGGTCCTGGGAATCGGTGTGCTGATGACGGTCAGTGGCTGGTCCGACCTGACGCTGTAATACCAGCGGCCGTTGGCATGTCATCCCAATGGGGGCCGGATCCGTCGTTGGTCGTTGGCAGCAACAGCAAGGCTTTCAAGGGGCGGTGGTCGGAGCCGATCGACGGCAGCGCCTGGAGATCGGCGAGGCGGATGCCGCCGACGAGGACATGGTCGATGGGAATGCCGAGAGGTCCCATTGTCGTCGGGAACGTCGACGGAAAGTCCGCGAACGTGGCGGTGCGGGTGATTTTCAGGAAAGCCTGGAACGCGGGCGTGTAGGGCGTCGCGTTGAAATCGCCGGCGACGATGACCGGACCGTCGAGGCGTGTGATCGCCTTGGCGATCTCGGCGAGGTAGCGATCGCGAGACACAAGATGGGTGGGACGGAGCGGGTCCCAGGGATGCACGGCGACCAGCCACGGAGCCTCGGCGCCGGCGATCGACAATCGCGCGATGAGCCCCGGGTCCGCCCCGCCGGCCGGCCTCAGCACCTCGTGCTCGAGCACGGGATGGCGCGAAAGAACGGCGAGTCCCTCGAGGCTCCGCTCCGTTTCCGGACCCGAGGGAACATCACCGACGACGATGATCTGATGGGGGTAGACGTTTCGCAGGCTGCGGAGCATGGCGGCCATGCCCGTCGATACCTCCTGCAGCACCACCACGTCGGCCGGCCCGCCGGCAAGCCAGGTGTACACCTCGCGATAGTGCCAGTTGCCCGCCATCAGGTTGTAGGTGATCAGCGTCAGTCGGTGGGTTCTCGAACTCATGCCCTCGAAGTCGAATGCCTGGGCCGCGCCGAAAGGCGCAAGAGTTCCTTTTTCGAGAGGCTGCGGGGCGTTCTTGTAGGCGGCGCCGAACGACAACGCGAGCAACACCGCCACCGTCGATCCGAGACCGTGCCTGAAACAGGCGAAGACGAGGCAGACCGAGAGCGCGGCGACGATGTACTGGGGGGCAAAGTGATGGAGCAGTTCGAACGGCCAGGCGTGTAGATCGAGGAGGTGAACTCCCGCGGCGACACCCAGGCCGGCGAGCGCCAGCCAGCCCAGGGGCAGAACGCAACTTGCGAGGACGCCATATCTGTCGAACATGCCGCAGAGTCTGGCGAACTATCGTTAACAATGTGCAAAGCCGGCGGCTTTCGCCGTTGACGTCAGGCGTCAGGTGGCCGGCGGTTCCTCGGTTCGAGCGCCGAGGCCGTTCATCGACGCGACGAAGCTCGGAAAGCTGGTGGCGATCGGTTCCGCGTCGTCGATCCTCACCGGGGCGCGGCTGGCCATGCCGAGCACCAGGAAAGCCATGGCGATCCGGTGGTCCATGTCGACCGCTACCTCGCCCCCTCCCGGCGGCGCGCCGCCGGCGCCGTGAACGACGAGCCAATCGTCGCCGGTTTCGACGCGGACGCCGCAGGCAGTGAGGCCGCGCGCCATGGCGGCGAGGCGGTCGCTTTCCTTGACTCGCAACTCGGCGAGGCCGTGCATCCGGGTGACCCCGTTTGCACAGGCCGCGGCAACGGCGAGCACCGGGAACTCGTCGATCATCGCCGGGACCCGCCCGGCCGGCACTTCGACGCCGCCGAGCGATGACGCCTCGACGATCAGGTCGGCGACGGGCTCTCCGGCCTCGACGCGTCGGTCGGTGACGGAAATGCGCGCGCCCATGTCGCCGAGGGTCTCCAGAAGGCCGGTCCTGAGCGGGTTGATCCCGACGTTTCGAAGGGTGACGCGAGACCCCGGAACCAGCGAGGCCGCCACCAGCGGAAACGCCGCCGATGAGATGTCGCCCGGAACGACCACCTCCCTTCCGGTCAACTCGGGCTGACCAACAAGGGTAATTCTCCGGCCGCCATCGGCAAGCGTTTCGGTCTCGACCTCGGCGCCGAAATGGCTCAGCATCGCCTCGGTGTGGTCGCGGGTCGGCAGGGGTTCGATCACCGTGGTCCTTCCCGGCGCGTTGAGGGCGGCGAAAAGGATCGCCGACTTCACCTGCGCGGACGCCACCGGCAGCGAATAGACGATCGGAAGCGGGTCGGCCGCGCCCCCCACCGCGAGCGGGAGCCGGCCGCCCGAGCGCGACCAGAAAGTCGCGCCGACGCGCCGCAACGGTTCGATTACCCGGTTCATCGGGCGTGCCGACAGCGAGGCGTCACCGCAAAAGAAGGTGGTGAAGGGGTGGCTCGCGACCAGCCCGATGACCAGCCGCGCCCCGGTGCCCGAGTTTCCCATGTCGAGGACCGAGTCGGGTTCGGCGAGGCCGCCGACACCGCGCCCGAAGATCCGCCAGCCCTCGCCGCTTCGGCTGACTTCGGCGCCCAGTCTTCGCATCGCCTCGGCGGTGGCCAGAACGTCCTCGGCTTCGAGCAGACCCCTTATCGCGGTCTCGCCGACGGCGCTGGCGCCGAGAATCAACGCGCGGTGCGAGATCGATTTGTCGCCGGGAACGGCGAAGACGCCGGCGAGGGGGCCGGTCGGGCGAGAGATCATCGGTTTCATCGGGTGCGAGCCGGAACGGGCATTGATGCAATGTTCATTGTCTTTTGGTTTTGACACAACGAACCCAAACGTGGCAATTGGCTGGCAGCGGTTGAAGTTGACAAGACGTGGAGGAGCACGGGTGGCAAAACCTGAATGGGGCGCGAAGCGAGCCTGCCATAGTTGTGGCGCTCGTTTCTATGATTTGAGCCGTGACACCATCGTATGCCCTGTTTGCAACACCGTCTACGATCCCGAACGGCAGCAGCGGACGCGCCGTGGCGGGAGCGTGGTCAAGGAGCAGCCCGTTGCGGTTTCTCGTGTCGCCGATGACGCCTTGAAGAAAACGAAGGCCGAACCGGAAACCGTCGACGGCAACGACGCGACGGACACCAAAGACACCAAAGACACCAAAGACACCAAAGACACCAAAGACACGGAAGAAAAGGCTGACGAGGGCGACATGGATGAGATCAAGGCCGAAGACCGCGACCTGATCGAGGACACGTCCGATCTCGGCGAGGACGATGACGATATCGGCGAGGTCATGGAACACGTGGATGAGGACGTCGAGGACAAGGCCTGAAATTCCTTGGCCGGAGTATTCCTCCAGTTTTTTGAGAACGCGCGTTTCATCTCCTCATCTCCACTCAATCGCTCGGGGTCATGATTTTCCTTGCCTCCATCCCCATCGAATCATTAGTTTCCGCGACAGCGCCGGCGCCCAAGCCGGCGGTCGGGTTATCGGGGCCGTAGCTCAGTTGGGAGAGCGCTACAATGGCATTGTAGAGGTCTGGGGTTCGATTCCCCACGGCTCCACCAGTTAAAACAAGGGCTTAACCGGTAACGGTTAGGCCCTTTGTCTCATCAGTAAGCACATAGCAAGCACCGGGCACCACTTCTACACCGGCACCGGGTTACTGGTGCCACTCGCGGGGAGGGAGGTGCTGTCCATGGATCCCACATCGTTCAGCACACGTTCCATACCCCCACCCTCATACCGCGACGCCCCTCAAAAACATATCTGAAGTTCCTGGCAGCGGCACGAGAACAGCGGCCCCGAAGAACCGCCGGCCTCGTCGCCACCGCGGCGACGGCGGCGCTGGGACGCAACGTGGTCGAGACGATCGCCGAGTACCCGGACTTCGCCGCTGCCAAGGACTCCCGCGGCGTCGTCAACGGCCGGCTCAAGCTCGCCGGCGCGGATCCTCTGGCCGACTGGTCCGAGGAGGTCGGGGACATCGACGTCCTTGCCTACGGCCTTGCCGGCATCGCGCCGGAGGGGACCTACACCTTCGCCGGCGCCCTCGATCTCGGCGTGGTCTATACCAGCCGGATCACCGCCGTCCTCGAGGTCACCGCCGAGAACGTCGCCAACCTAGTCAAGAACTGGACCGCACTCGAGACCGTCGAGCGTCTCTCGGGCGCCGAGCCCGGGCAGTACGACGCCTGGCTCGAGGTCCGGACCACCAACGACGATCCGCAAGCCTCTCCCGTCTGGAGCGACTGGCGACCCTTCGTCATCGGCGACACCACCGCACGCGCCTTCCAGTGGCGGGCGCGGCTCAAAAGCTTCAATCCTTCTGTGACCCCGCTGGTGACGGCGCTCTCCGTCACCGTCGACATGCCCGACCGGGTCGACGGCGCCAACGACGTCCTCTGCCCGCCCGAGGGCCTCACCGTCACCTTCGCCCTCGCGTTCCGTACGACGCCGGCGATCGCCGTCTCCGCCCAGGCGATGGCCACCGGCGACGTCTTCGCGGTCACCGGCCAGTCGCCGGCCGCGTTCACCATCACCTTCCGCGACGCTGCCGGCACCAGCATCGCCCGCACCTTCGACTGGGTGGCGCGGGGCTATGGTTACGAGGCGGGATAAGAAGTGATCAGCGGCCAGCTCTCAGCTGTCAGCTATTTGCCGTCAGCCACCAAAGATCGTGTGTAGCAACCAGCGCCTGGTCGACGTCCGGACGCCGAACTCTGAAAACGCA